>JBNMJG010000172.1:0-3752 GCA_050873705.1 Coprococcus sp.
ACTTAATCCACTGGATATCCTTGATAAATGTAATAGCGTTCTGTGGACAGGCTTCCAGACACTGGCCGCATTCCACACATTCCGAAGCAACAAACTGCGCATGCTCATCCTTGATACGAATGGCTTTGACCTCGCACAGACGCACACATTTATAACAGTCTTTGCACTTTGCCTTTCTAAATCCAATGACACCCACGCTTAAAGCCTCCTGAGTACTTCATTTTCAAAGAATGTATTCACAGTCTCCGGTGAAACGCTGAACAATTCATCGTTAATCTTTACACAAACACCATTTGAACATTCACCCATACAAAATGAACCATTCAGCTCAATTTTGTCGTTTAACTGACGCTCCGTGATCAATTCTTCCAGTTTCTGAATAATCGTTCTTGAACCTTTCAGATGACATGAGCTTCCGATACAGATTGTGATTGTCATAGCAATTCCTCCTTATTTTAGTTAATCATTCTCCTCCCTGAGTGATTAACAATATTTTAACAATAGTTTCTTTTTCTTTCAACACAGTTTTCTATAGTTTTTGATTTTATACAATTTGTATACAATATTCAATATTCACTTTTGGATAATACTTTTACCATCGCGTTTTCAACAATCCACCGCTTTTATAATTTCGGTTTATATTTGACATGGTTCTTCTCAAAGACCACATCAATAACGGAGCTGTAATCCTTATCTCCATATCCCTCTTCAAGCGCCCGGTCATAGACTTCTCTGATACCTTCCAGACTTTCTGCCTGAACGCCTTCCGTCTTTGCCAGCCGACGGCAGATATCAATATCCTTGGACATATTCTGAACTGAAAATGTTGTCGCATAATCTTTGTTTCTGATAGCCATCTGGCGTTCGTCAAAATAAGCATTCTGACCGCCGCCAAATGATAATGCAGCTGTAAACCGATCCACGTCAATGCCCTGTTTCACAGCCATTGCCAGGGCTTCATTGACACCATTCTGAATCTGTGCCAGCAGCGTGGTCTGACAGATCTTCATACCGATGCCCTTACCGCTGGATCCCATATACAGTACATTCGAACCCATATACTGCAGGATCGGCTTCACCTGGAAATAGATTTCTTTCTCACCGCCTACATAAATGCCGATATTGCCCAGCACTGCGGCCGCCTTCGACTTAACAACCGGCGCATCCAGGAAATGTCCGCCATGGGCCTGGATCATAACACTGATCTTCAATGAAACAGAAGGATCAATGGTACTCATGTCAATACAGATTTTCGTTGCATTGACAGCTGGGAGTATTTCTTTATATACCGACAGGGAATCTTCTGATCTCGGCAGCATCGTAATGATCACATCCGAATGTTTTGCTGCATCAATGGCACTGTCACAGGCGATACCGCCTTTTTCTGCCAACCGCTGTACCGGTTCTGTTTTTACGTCATAAATATAGACGTCACCGTCATGTTTTCTGATAATATTATAGCACATGGCCTCGCCCATAATACCGAGCCCTATAAAACCAATCCTCAACTTTATCGCCTCCGTTTATCTCCTGTAATATCTATATCAAATATCTCATCTGTTTGAAAATATTTCTCTCTCAATCTGATTCTATGCTTTATCTGTCCAGAAATCCTCCACCTGCTGCACAATTGTATTCAGACTGGTCTTACTGCAATTGTGCCATTCTCTCGGGAACAATTTTCTATACTGACTGTAATTAAATCGCTCATCCAATAAAGCGATCACGCCTCTGTCTTTCTCAGTCCGGATCACACGACCTGCCGCCTGCAAAACCTTGTTCATCCCCGGATAAAGATAGGCATATTCAAATCCGCTGCCGGATTTCTCGTTAAAATACCGACTTAAAAGTTCTCTTTCTTCTCCAACCTGCGGCAATCCTGTTCCGATAATGATGACACCGATCAGCCTGTCTTCTTTCAGGTCGATGCCCTCCGAAAAAATACCCCCCATCACGCAGAAACCAATAACCGCATCTGCAGCATCTGCCTGAAAAGCATCCAGAAATTTCTGTCTTGCATCTTCACTCATCTCAGATTCCTGCACAACCAACTGAAGCCCATGGCCTGCCTTCATTAATTCCATTTCCGTAAAGACTTCAAAAACATCCTTCATAAGCTGATACGACGGAAAAAAGACCATATAATTGCCATGCTTGCCGCGAATAATATCCCGGATATAGGCAGCCATCCGCTCATACTCTTTTCTTCCCCGCCTTGTATAGCGGCTGCTTACATCTGTTGCCGCCACAAGAAGACGGTTCTCCTCCGCAAAAGGTGAATCCACATAAAGATCATAATCCGACGCCGCTGTATCACTGAGCATTTCTTTATAGTACTGTACCGGAAGAAGCGTTGCAGAGAAAAATACAGCTCCGCATCCCTTTGCCAGACGTTCCCCCAGATCTTTGGAGGGATCTACACAGAAAATCTTGATTTCAAAGCTGTCCTCACTTCGAAGTGCATAGATCAAATAGCGGTCATCCGACCGGTCAAAAGCACATATAAAGCGTCGTACATCAAAGTAAAATTCCATCAGGACTTCCCTGAGTGACACAGGAACCCCCTCCTTCAGGGTTTCCTCCAGCTGTTCACTGAGCTTCGTCAGATAAATGATCAGACCGCCGATATTTCCCATCAGCTGACAGGACTGGTCTGAAGACTCACGAAGGGCCGACATAGCCAGTATGGAACGGTCCATATAAGTGACCAGACGCCGGTCCACAGCTTTATCTTCCACCGCGTGACGGGCATGGGTCAGTTCAGTCATTGACATCACGGCACTATACATTTCCCTGGCGCGATCCACCAGATTGTGAGCCTCATCGATCAGGAAAAGATAATCTCCGCTTCTGTCACTGAAAAAGCGTTTCAGGGCCACATTCGGGTCAAACACATAATTATAATCACCAATGACTGCATCCGCAAATAAGGCCGCATCCAGCTGAAACTCAAATGGACAGACCTGATGTTTATCGGCATAAGCCATGATGCACTCCCGAGTCATCCGGTCTTCATGGGTGATCAGATCATAGAGAGCTTCATTAATCCTGTCATAATGCCCCTTTGCCCTTGGACAGTACTCCGGACTGCACTGAACTTTATCCAGCACGCAGATTTTCTCCTTTGCTGTCAGAGTGATCACCTTCATGGCAAGTCCCTTATCCTGGAGCAGTCCGAATGTATCCTCCGCAACAGTCCTGGCAATGGTCCTCGCCGTCAGATAGAAAATTGTCTCTGACAGCCCATTTCCCATGGCCTGAACAGCAGGATAAATGGCGGAAATCGTCTTGCCGGTACCTGTCGGTGCTTCTACAAAAAGCCTCCGGTGTCTCAGAATCGTCTGATAAACCCCTGAGACGAGCTTTTTCTGACTCTCTCTATACTCAAAAGGAAAACTGCCGGCACCGATGGAAAGATTTCTTTTTTCAATCCAGGCTATCTGACGGCGCACCCAGACCGCAAATCTGTCTATCAGTTCAGTATACCATACTTCCAGCTCATTTCGTGTCATTTTTTCCCTGAAACGCTGAACTTTTCCGGTCTTCAAATGCACATATGTCATCTGGACCTGTATTTCCTTTAAATTCTCTTTTTCTGCATAAAAAAAGGCATAGCACTTTGCCTGTGCCAGATGAACGGGCACAGGCTCTGTGATATGTCTCAAATTCCGAGAGGTTCCTTTTATTTCATCAATTGTCACAACATCTCTAAGAGTCAGCATGCCGCTTTCATCCGCCGCCATCTCAGATTC
>JBNMJG010000173.1:0-3729 GCA_050873705.1 Coprococcus sp.
CTCTATCAATTTTTCATAAATTTTGCGTTTGAACATACTGTTTCCCTCCCTTATTGAAAAATCCGCATTTTCTTTTTTGCTAATATATATCAAATTCGCATTTTCTTTTTGCACAAAACACTACAAAATCGCATTTTCTTTTCTTTAATATTATAGTAAAATCGCATTTTTTTCAAGAGGAGTTTATAAAGAAAGCCGACAGTTACACATGAACTGACGGCTCTCCGCATAACATAAATTTTCTATTCGCCGAATACAGCCTTGTAATCTGCCTGGAATTTAGCAATACCCTGGTCTGTCAGTGGGTGATGTGTCATCTGCTCGATTACCTTGTAAGGTACTGTAGCAATATGAGCACCTGCCAGTGCACAGTCTGTTACGTGCATTGGATGTCTGATAGATGCAGCAATGATCTCTGTTTCAAGACCATAGTTGTCGAAAATTGTTACGATATCTTCGATCAGATTGATGCCTGCTGTGCTGATATCATCCAGTCTGCCGAGGAATGGAGATACATATGTAGCACCTGCTCTTGCAGCCAGTAAAGCCTGGTTTGCTGTGAAGATCAGTGTTACATTTGTCTTGATGCCTTCTGCAGACAGAACCTTAACAGCCTTTAATCCTTCAACTGTCATAGGGATCTTAACAACCATGTTTGGATGGATAGCTGCGATTTCACGTCCTTCTTTGATCATGCCTTCTGCATCAACAGTTGTAGCCTTTACTTCGCCGCTGATCGGTCCGTCAACGATTGTTGTGATCTCTTTGATAACTTCCTTGAAATCTCTGCCTTCTTTGGCGATCAGAGATGGGTTTGTTGTAACACCGCAGATAACGCCCATGTCATTTGCTTTTCTGATATCTTCTACATTCGCTGTGTCAATGAAAAATTTCATAATTTTACCTCCTGGGGCCTTTCGCCCTAACATCTATTAAATTGCCGCAAGCCGGCTGGCAAAATGCTGCGCATCAAACCGGCACCCAACAATTGATAACTATTTACCCGGCTGACCATAGTACGCATTGGCACCATGTTTTCTGAAATAATGCTTGTCCTGAAGTTCCTGCGGTGCAGGCTGAACATTCGGATTGATCAGCTCGCAACGGGCTGCCATCTTGGCAACTTCTTCCAAAACTACAGCATTGTGTACAGCTTCATGGGCATCCTTGCCCCATGTGAACGGTCCGTGGTTCTTGCAGAGAACGGCAGGTGTTGCAATATAATCCAGACCCGGACGGTCAAATTCATCCGCAATCAGGACACCTGTATTCTTCTCATAGGCTTCGTTGATTTCCTTCTCTGTGAGATTTCTCACACAAGGCACTTCGCCGTACAGATAATCGGCATGAGTTGTACCGTAGCATGGAATACCGCGGCCGGCCTGTGCCCAGCTTGTGGCCCATGGTGAATGGGTATGTACAATACCGCCAATCTTCGGGAAACGGTTATATAAGACAACATGTGTCTCTGTATCAGAAGACGGATTGTAATCGCCCTCTACTTTATTGCCATTCAGATCTACGACAACCATATCTTCCGGTCTCAGTTTGTCATAATCCACACCGCTCGGTTTGATGACAAAAAGGCCCTTCTCGCGGTCAATCCCGCTGACGTTGCCCCATGTAAAAGTCACAAGCTGATACTTCGGAAGCAGCATATTGGCTTCGTAGACTTCTTTCTTTAATTCTTCAAGCATTCGACTAACACCCTCTTTTCTGCCATAAAGGCTTTTCTCTGTCTGTGGTCCAAATTGAACACACAAAGACTGACATGTCTATTTTATCACTTCTGATGCTGTCTTTTCAACCGCTATTGCACCTTTATAATTCTCAATAAACTTCTCAAAGCCTTCGATATCCTTTGCATACGGTTCTTCACTTGTACCTGCATTTCCGGCAAATACTTTGCCCTCCAGATAATCTTGAAGTGTTTCGTCTTCGCCCTTCCATGTCAGGTAAGATGCCAGCAGTGCCATACCCCAAGGACCGCCTTCACCTGCTGTCTCCATAACGGATACAGGTGTGTCGATGGCTGCTGCCAGAAGCTTCTGGCCCACATCCTTTGTGGTGAAATAACCACCATGGCCGTAAATCTTGTCAATGGCCACATGCTCTTTCTTGATCAGAATATCCATACCTACTTTCAGGGCACCAAGGGCACTGCTGAGATGCAGACGCATAAAGTTAGCAAGGCTGAATCGGCTGGTTGGTTTTCTCACAAAGAGCGGGCGTCCTTCTGTGATATCGGTGATATTTTCCCCTGAATAATAGCCGTAAGACATCATATCGCCGCAGTCTGCGTCGCCTTCCATGGCCACTTTGAATAATTTCTCAAAGAGATCATTCTGACTGATATCCATGCCGAACAGTTCTGCAAATTCTCTGAAAAGGCCCACCCAGGCATTGATCTCGGATGTACAGTTATTGGCATGCACCATAGCTACCGGACTGCCTACAGGTGTTGTCACCATATCAATTTCCGGATAAACAGCCTTTAACTGTTCTTCCAGAACTACCATGGCAAAAACAGATGTACCGGCAGATACATTACCCGTACGAACACCAATGCTGTTGGTAGCCGCCATACCTGTACCTGCATCACCCTCCGGCGGACACAGCGGAATGCCTGCCTGCAGTTTGCCGCTTTCATCCAGAAGCTTAGCGCCCTCTTCTGTCAGCACACCGGCAGATTCTCCTGCCACAAGGATTTCCGGAAGAATATCTGTCAATGTCCATGGATAATGCTTATCTTCAATAAGCTTGCCGAACTTCTCAACCATTGTCTCATCATACTGATGAGTCTTGTCATTAATCGGGAACATACCGGAAGCATCACCGATACCAAGAACTTTCTTTCCTGTCAGCTGCCAGTGGATATAGCCTGCCAGCGTTGTCAGATAACTGATCTTACCGACATGTTCCTCACCATTTAAAATCGCCTGATATAAATGGGAAATGCTCCATCTCTGAGGAATATTGTAATTAAATAATTCTGTCAGTGCTTCAGCCGCCTGACCTGTTGTACTGTTGCGCCATGTACGGAATGGTACAAGCAGCTCGCCCTTCTCATCAAAGGCCATATAGCCATGCATCATGGCACTGAATCCGATGGATCCGATCTTAGTCAGCTCTGCATCGTATTTCTCTTTCACATCTGCTGCCAGACTCTTATAGCAGTCTCTCAGACCTTTCCAGATATCCTCAAGGGAATACGTCCAAAAACCGTCGATCAGCTGATTCTCCCAGCTGTAACTGCCGGAAGCGATCGGTTTAAATGATTCATCGATCAGCACTGCCTTGATTCTGGTGGAACCGAATTCAATACCCAGTGCTGTTTTGCCGCTCTCAATAATTGCTTTTAAATCTGCCATCCTGTCCTCCTCAAACACGTGCAGGCAGCTGCCTGCGGTTTAGACCACACTATCGCAGCTGCCTGTCTTTTTATTTGTTTAACGATAGTAAATGGAATTCCATTTCAGCTCATTGTTAAACTGTCTGATTGTTGTATCTTTGTCGATATAAACAGCTTCAATGCCCATGCTGTTTGCCCAGTCACCCATCTGCTCAGCTGTCAGGTCATAAGAGAATGCTGTATGATGTGCGCCGCCTGCCAGGATCCATGCTTCAGCACCTGTCTGAAGGTTTGGTTCAGGTGTCCAGAATGCAGTTGCAACCGGAAGCTTCGGCATTGGTTTCTCTGTCTTCTTGCAATTTACATCATTGATGATC
>JBNMJG010000174.1:0-3725 GCA_050873705.1 Coprococcus sp.
AAAACCAAATATGGAGATACTCTTCCCCAGATGTTCAATTACGATTCCCAAATGCGGGAACCGAATGCTCGCTCCTGTCATTTTTGTTCCTCCTTTACCGTTCTTTTCATTGTAAACTGCTTTATTATAAAAATCAAGTCATAAAATATCTGTTCTTTTTATGTGAACTGTGCTAAAATAATACGGAAAACTGCATTGAAAGTGAGGAAATAGATATGAAATTAGGTATTGTGGGTCTGCCGAATGTCGGTAAGAGTACTTTATTCAACTCTTTGACAAAGGCAGGAGCATTATCTGCAAACTACCCGTTTGCAACCATCGACCCAAACGTAGGTATTGTTGCTGTTCCCGATGAACGAATTGTAAAACTTGGTGAACTGTATCACACAAAGAAGGTAACACCGGCCACCATTGAATTTGTTGATATTGCAGGCCTTGTAAAGGGTGCCAGCAAGGGTGAAGGCCTGGGTAACCAGTTTCTTGCCAATATCCGTGAAGTGGATGCCATCGTACATGTTGTCCGCTGTTTTGAGGATGACAATATCATTCATGTAGACGGATCTGTCGATCCTGCCAGAGATATCGAGACGATCAATCTGGAGCTGATCTTCTCTGATATCGAAATTCTGGACAGAAGGATTGCCAAGATCTCCAAGCAGGCCAAGATGGACAAGGCATATGCCAAGGAATTGGAACTGGCACAGGCTGTTAAGGCACATCTTGAAGACGGCAAGATGGCAAGAACATTTGAAGTTCCGGATGATGAAGATGACCAGATCTGGTTTAAGAACTATAATCTTCTGACTGCAAAGCCAACCATCTATGCTGCCAATGTTGCAGAAGATGATCTTGCAGATGATGGTGCATCCAACCCTCATGTTGCCAAAGTCAGAGAGATGGCCAAAGAAGAAGGCGCAGAAGTATTTGTTATCTGTGCACAGATCGAGCAGGAACTTGCTGATCTCGACGAAGATGAGAAGAAAGAATATCTGGAAGATCTGGGTGTTTCCTCCAGCGGTCTTGACAAACTGGTTGCAGCAAGCTACAGTCTTCTCGGCCTGATCAGTTTCCTTACAGCCGGCGAAGATGAATGTCGTGCATGGACCATCAAGAAAGGTACCAAGGCACCTCAGGCAGCCGGCAAGATCCATACAGACTTTGAACGTGGTTTCATCAAAGCAGAAGTTGTCAACTATCAGGATCTTCTTGACAACGGAAGCCTTGCTGCCGCCAAGGAGAAAGGAATCGTTGGTATGGAAGGTAAAGAATACGTTGTCAAAGACGGCGACGTAATTCTGTTCCGCTTCAACGTTTAATGTAAAAACATGGGTCATAAAAAGCGCTGTTATTAAACAAACCAGTCCCAATTGTTAAATCAGGCACGTTTGCACTGCCCAACACTGGCAGCGGTACATAAAGTGGTACAATACACCACTTAAGTACCGACCGTGTTGGAAGCACCTGAATTTAACAATTGGGACTGATTTTAGTTTATCTAACAGCGCTTTTTATGACCCATGTTTTCTTTATCTGGAATCTTCTTTGGCTTCCCCCCTTATTCCACGATTTCCAACAGTTCTTCAAAGGCGTGTATTTCTGCATCGAAGGCTTTGACCTGGCCGAAGCCATAGGCGGCGTAGATGAACGGGATGCCAGCCTGGGCGGCTGCATCAGCGTCTCCCTGGGTATCACCGACGTAGGCTGGGGCTTTTAAGCCGTTGCGCTCCATGACAAGACGGATGTTCTCACCTTTTGATCTGCCGGTGACGCCGATACATTCACAGTCTTTAAAATATCGCTCTGTATGATTGCCGCTGTAGAAGCTTTGGATATAACCGTCCTGACAATTGCTGACAATAAATAAAGGATATTTCTCTGATAATTTCTGAAGTGTTTCTTCCAATTTCGGATAAAGCAGGCCGCCATGTTCTGCCAGATACAGATTCTCCTGTTCACCGCATTCGGCCATCAGCTGTTGTCTGAGTGCTTCCGGCTGACCCGGAAACATATTGCGGGCAATCTGCTCAAGTGGAAGTCCAAAGTTGGATGCCAGTTCTTCTGCTGTGACTTTCTTGTGGATCTCCGGATAATTCTCCAGCACAAGTGCCCATGTGGCAACGATTCCTTCTGATGAGTCCCAAAGGGTTCCATCCAGATCAAAAATTAAACTATCTATCTTCATGTTCTCCTCCATTCTGCATTTTTCTCCGGCATTCGCCGCAGTAACCATAAAAAACTGTTTTGCTCTCATCCACGGCAAAATCTTCTCTTGACATCATCTCTTCTGCCAGACGCCGCATTCCGTCACTCTCAAAATGAATCAGCTTTCCGCATCCGCTGCACATCAGGTGATAATGATGTCTGCATTCGGGATGTCCGCCGCTGAACTGATAGCATGCCGGGGATTTTTCACTTAATGTGTATTTGCGGATCTTGCCCTCTGTCTCCAAAGACTTCAGGACTCTGTATACGGTTGTCTTGCCAACCCTTTCCTCACCCTCATTCAGATCATGAATAATGTCTTCCGCCCGAACATGGGTATCCTGCCTGTCTTTGAGATATTCAAGAATCATTGATTTCTGCCTTGTATTTCTATTCTGTTTATCATCAGACATTCTCTGCATCCTCCAGATATTTATTCTTATCGCATATCATTAATCTCTTCCTATTATAATAGCTTTTCGTTTATCTGTACAGTATAAAACAGGAACAAAAATGCCTGAGAGAAGATGTATCCATCCTTTTCTCTCAGGCATTGGCTGTCTTATGTTCAATTTCTGTTGATTTGGTTTTAACTCTGTATTATGCAAGTTCAACCTTCGGCGGTTTATCTCCTTCCGGATCTTCCTCCAGAATAGAGAACGCAATGTTTGTCGCATGATCCGCAACTCTTTCAAGGTTGGATGCCAGATCCGAGAACATCATACCTACCTGTGCAGTGCACTCTCCCGCTGTCAGACATTTCACATGAAGATTCTGAAGTTCGCGTTCCTTCTCATCAATGGCATTCTCCAGATCAAGAATTTCCTGAAGATGACTGTCATCTTCCAGATTAAACATCTGCATTGAAAGTCGGAGAATCTTTATCGTCATATCCTGCATCTTGCGGATTTCATCGCCTGCCATACCATTGATATCTTCTTTCATATCGATCAGCTTCTCAACGTCCTCTGCAATATTCTCTGCATGGTCACCCACACGCTCAATATCACTGACAACATGGAACAGAGCACCCAGCTTCTTGCGGTCACCCACCGGAAGACTGATCTGATTGGCCTTAACAAGATAATCTGTGATCTCTTTGTTCATATAGTCAATACGTTTCTCAACTTCAAAGACTTCCTTGGCTGCTTTGTCATCCTTTGTCAAAAGGGCATCCAGCGCATTCTCTAAATTGCTGATAGCGATTTCGCCCATATGATTGATCTCACTGCAAACCTGAGGAATGGCTGTTGCAGATGAAAGGCGGTCGCCGTCTCCGATGTACTTCATTTCATATTCGTCCTGTGCATCATTATCTTCACCCGGAACGATGAGATAAGTCAGCTTAACGATCCAACTCATAAACGGCATCAGGATAATAACCTGGAATACCTTAAAGATTGTATGTGTATTGGCTACACATCGTCCAAGATTACCGCCGGAAATATGCATGATCAAAGCTTCAATCCAGTCTGAGCCGATCAGCAGGATAATCGCCATAATAATGGAACCGATAATGTTGA
>JBNMJG010000175.1:0-3690 GCA_050873705.1 Coprococcus sp.
CCTGTAACGGCGCTGCTGCATGCGGTGGCGGTGGTTAAATCCGGTGCGTTCGCCATTATGAGACTGACGTATTATTGTTTTGGAACAGAGGCACTTCATGGAACATGGGCACAGATTGTCGTTCTGATCGCAGCACTGATCACGATTACCTACGGTTCCACGCTGGGTGTCAGAGAGACACATTTCAAGAGGCGACTGGCTTATTCAACGATCAGTAATCTTTCTTATATTCTTCTGGCGGTGGCCACTATGTCTCCGTTAGGATTGATCGCAGGTCTCAGTCATATGGTTGTCCATGCCATCATGAAGATCAGTGCTTTCTTCTGCGCAGGTGCCGTTATGCATCAGACAGAGAAGAATTATATTTATGAGCTGGATGGTCTTGGATTTGAGATGCCGGTAACATTTGTGGCGTTGTTTATATCCGGTCTGTCGCTGATGGGTATGCCGCTGTTTGCAGGCTTTGTCAGCAAATGGAACATTGTCCATGCATTGCTGGAACATGAGTCCATGCTTGGCTATATCAGCGTGCTCGTTCTGCGTTATTCAGGCCTTATGACAGGTATTTATATGCTGACGATCATTGTCCGTGCCTGGTTCCCACATGTGGGTTATCATAAGGATCTGGTGGAAGATTTTAAGGATCCGAACTGGCTGATGAAAGGGCCTTTGATCATCTTTTCCGTGTTAACTGTCGTGATTGGCTTCTATGCACAGCCGATGCTCGATTTCATCCAAAAAATTGCTACTGGCATTTATTAACAGGAGGGACAGAAAATGATTGGTAATCCGATTTTATTATTATTGGTTGTTGGTCCCATGGCAGCAGCAGTCATTGGCTATCTGATCGGGCGGGTGAATAAATCTGCCAGGGATTATTTTGCAGACGCTGTGACAATACTGGCTTTTCTGACAATGGTGTATTTTTTTCTGACCTACAAAGAAGGGCAGTCGGCATCATTGTATGTGCCTGAGATCTGCGGGATGGGACTGTCCTTTAAACTGGATGGCTTCAGGATCATCTTTGCCTCAGTGACAGCCTTTATGTGGATGATGACCACTATTTTTTCAAAAGAATACCTTGCCCATGCAAGGAACAGAAACAGATATTACTTCTTCCTTCTGGTGACATTTGGTGCCACCATGGGCGTGTTCCTGTCAGATGATCTGTTTACAACATTTGTTTTCTTTGAAATCATGTCGCTGGCATCCTATGTCTGCGTGATCCATGATGAGAAGAAGGAGACGATGTATGCAGGCGCTGTTTATCTTGCTGTTGCCGTGATCGGCGGTATGGTTACCCTCATGGGCCTTTTGATGCTGTACCATGCAGCAGGAACACTGCAGCTGGATGCACTGCTTCCGGTTTGTGAAGAGATTTTTCCGGAGAATGCCAGATGGCTCTACATTGCAGGCGGCTGTATTCTCTTTGGTTTTGGTGCCAAGGCGGGTATGTATCCGCTTCATATATGGCTGCCGATGGCTCATCCGGTGGCACCGGCACCGGCCAGTGCGTTATTGTCCGGTATTATCACCAAAACAGGTATCTTTGGCGTTATCGTGATCTCATCCCGTATCTTTTTGCACAACGGATACTGGGGAATGGTCATTCTGCTGTTTGGCGTGATTACAATGATGTTAGGCGGTATTCTTGCTATTTTCTCGCTGGATCTTAAGAGAACACTGGCCTGTTCATCCATGTCGCAGCTTGGTTTTATCTTTGTGGGTATCGGTATGCAGGGACTTCTCGGTGAAGAAAATGCTCTGGCAGTCCGGGGTACCATGCTGCATATGTTTAATCATTCCAACCTGAAGCTGGTGCTCTTTATGGCAGCCGGCGTGGTTGTGATGAATCTGCATAAACTGAATCTCAATGATATCAGAGGTTTCGGACGTAAGAAGCCATTGCTGCTCTATACGTTTCTGATGGGGTCACTGGGTATCGGCGGTATCCCGCTTTTTAACGGTTATATCAGCAAAACGTTGATCCATGAGAGTATTGTGGAATACATTGAACTGCTGAAGGAAGGACACGGCGCAGCAACGTTTGCTTTTGCTTCAGGCGCAGATGCGGCAGTTCTGTTTAAGGTGATAGAATGGCTTTTCATTATCACGGGTGCCATGACAGTGGCTTATATGACCAAATTGTTTGTTGTACTCTTTGTGGAGGAAAACAGTGATCCTGAGATCCAGAAGCAGTATGAAGCAAAGACACATTACTGCAATAAGGTGACAGCAGCTGTTCTTGCAGTGACAGCGACAATCCTGCCGATCCTCGGTGTATTTCCTACAAGAACGCTGGACAAACTGGCGGATATGGGACAGGGCTTTATGTTCGGCGTTTCACCGCATCATGCTGTTCACTATTTTTCACTGGTTAATTTAAAGGGTGGTCTTTATTCCATCGTGATCGGTGCACTGATTTATGTTGTGATCATCCGCGGATGGATGATGGTGAAGATGAAGACAGGTACAGTGGTTTATATGAACCGCTGGCCAAAACGTCTTGATCTGCTGGAACTGATCTACTATCCGGTGATCATGATTATTTTGCCGAATGTGGCAGCGTTTATCTGCAGATGTATGGATTTTATGATGGACGGACTGATCCTGCTGGCAAGAAAGACAACACACCGTCAGCTCCACGGCGGCAAAAATCCGCCGAAGGGTTACAGAATTTCCTTCTGGCTGGGCGGCTTCTGCAATAAAATCGCTCTGTGGCTGAACAAGACGATTTACAAGAAACATCCGCTGAAGCGAGACTATATTCTTCGTTTTGCAGAAAAAGAGAGAGTGATCAAAGATGCCAACAAGATTATTGTGGCAAGCGTGTCATTCAGTTTACTGATGTTTGGTATCGGTATGATCATCACGGTTATCTATCTGTTTATGGCAGCATAGAGCATATATAAATCATTGAAAATACACAAAAGGTACAGTGTGCCGACCAAAAAAGTTAGACCTAAAAATCTAACGATTGGAGGTCGGTATGCTGTACCTTTTTTATAAAAAATAATCTTGTTCGCAGTGCAACAAAAATCTAAGCACATATCACTATGTGCTTAAGAAGAGGAAGGTATATGAAAAAGATTTTCAACAGATTATCGCTGACGGATTCCGGCTGTCAGAAATCATCTGCTGTTAATGAACAATATACAGGAGAAATGTAAAGACTGCTATCATCAAAATGTAAAGATGGTGTAAAATTTCATTGAGGCTGAATTGAAGGAAAACAAATGTTTGAATGCTCAAATATTTCTTTCTTTTTGTTATAGAATGCGGTATAATGAAAGGCATAAAATGACGGAGGAAAAGCAGATATGCCAGAGAAGGATAATCCCGGAATGGGCGAAAGAATTCAGTCGATGGTGGAAGACGCCATCAATTCCATGGACTTTGAACAGCTGAATAAGAATATTACAGGTTCTATACAGTCTGTTTTTGAAGAATTGAATATACAGCCGCCTAAGGGAACCGGATCAAAGGGCAGCAGTACTTCAAATGTGAGATACCATTACGGTACAGAGAAGAAGACCGGTGAGCGTGGGGTGACTAGGTATGTGAAGAATCCGCCGGGCACGGTGACTGGACCTCTCTGCACAGCATTGGGCGGTGTTTTTACAGGCATATTTGGCATTACATCCATTGTGATGGCTGCTGTGCAGAGTGCGCTCCCGGGTGCTGCTATGC
>JBNMJG010000176.1:0-3680 GCA_050873705.1 Coprococcus sp.
GCTATGTATGATTTCATCAATCGCTTCCTGCAGGGTATGCGGTTTTTGGTAGCATTTCCAGATGGATGTACGTGTAGGGTTTAATGTGATCATTGTATTGTTGAGGACACCGGCCTCATTGACAGGAATCAGCAAATTATCTCCGGCTATTTCACGAAGAAGAAAGTTTTCATTGGTCTGATAATAAATGTCTTTGGTCTGCTTTTTCGTTTCAGATTCCCCCTCTCCCGGCCATTATACCGCATTTTAATAAGTCTATGAAAAACTGTCGGTTATGATCTGTCCATCATCTCATACTTTGGTATGATTCGCGTCCATATCCGTATTTGCCGTAACCATACTTACCGTAGCCGTATTTGTCGGAGCTGCAGCCTGCAGCTGAGCGATTTGTCAGGTTGATGGTGTATCCGATGAGGGGACAGCCTGTTTCCGACAGCAGTTCAAGACTGGTTATTATATGTTCTCTGACGGTATAATCCTGACGGATCACAAATAAAGTACAGTCACTGTATCTGGCAAAACGAATGGCGTCCTGCATCATACTGCAGGGTGGTGTATCAATGAAAATATAATCGTATTTTGGACGGCAGTGTTTTAGAAATGTTTCAATACCGGAATCATTCAGAAGCTTAGATACAGAGGCATCCAGGATGGGCTGTCTGCTGCCAAGTATATCCAGATGATCACTGAGATGCCCAAACAGGATATTTTCAGAAAGGCCGTCCTCTTTCAGGGTATCTTCTGCCGTACCCGTTGCTGCATGTTCCGAAAACATATGCTCTGATGAAAGTGCTTTTTGAAAATGCATATGCTGAAGAAGGGAAGGATTGCGAAAATCACCATCGATCAGCAGAGTTTTGTAGCCTTTTTCTGCACAGGCAAGTGCCAGATTGGCGGCTATGGTTGTCTTCCCTTCGTTTTCACGGCAGCTGGTCACAAGAAGCACCTGATACTGTTTCTGCTTCATCCGCCTCAGAATACGGATGCACAGCGTGTGGAAAGCCTCAATAAAAGCTGGGGTGACATGATCGCTGATCAATGGGTCAGAGACTTTCTGATGGCTTCTCTTTTTGGTCCACGTTTTTGGAATCGATGCCAGACAGCGTATATTGATATCATGTTTTAAATCTTCTTCCCAAAGGACTGTGTGGTTGGACCAGACAAGAAAAGAAAGGATCAGGATATACAAAAATACGGAAAAAACCAGACCCACAGAGATTTCCTTTCGGATAGATATTCCGTTGACAGGTTCAGATGGAACGTCACTCTGATCCAGCATATGAAGGGTTGTATCACCGATAATATACCTGGCCACTGTAGGATAATTTTTTATCACGGATGTCAGGATTGTTTTGGCCATCTGAGGATCCCCGGAGGTCACACTAATCTGGAAAAGATTGGTGGAGTCCAGCACGGAGGCTGTGATGGTTCCGGGTAATGGGTCGATACCGATGTCTTCACAGACAATTTTTTTCAGAGCACCGCTTTCCAGAATGTAAGGGAAGGTGGCATTCAGCTGATCCAGTGTTACAGAGGCGGCATAATCGCTGTAGTAGGCATTCCCGCCGCTGTTAACGGAAAAGGAAGCAGATACTGTGTACCGGGGCGTATAAAACCAATGGATTTTTATAGATAAGATACCAAAGGCCAGTAAGGACAGAAAGATGAGCAGCCACCAGGTACGCTTAAACATTCTGCCAAATTGTGACAGGTAATAAAACAGATCGATTTTTTCTTTTTTTATTTCATTCATTTGACAGATGTCCTTTCTCACGTGATGGTGCTGTTTTCCTGCTGTAAGCATAACCGTTATGATGGTATCGGCTGTAGTATTTTGAATAACCGGAATTTTTTAGAATACGATGGTGAAGGCCATTCAAAACACAGCCGATGACGTGGGTACCGGCCTCATTGAGTGCATCGATGGTGTCGTTGATGCAGCAGGCTTCTATTTCGTTTTGACGAATGACCATCAAAGCGGCATCGGCCAGTGATGCGTACTCTTCTGTGTCGGAAATCAGAGCGGCGGGGGACGTATCAAGGATGACATAGTCTGCTGAGCTTTTAAGCCGGAGCAAAGTTTGGCGAACAAATTGCAGCTCTGTTTTATTCCATGGTCTGGCCATTGATTTCTGTGGGAAAAGTATGGATAATCCAGGGATCCGTTTTAACTTTCCCGGATCGACCAGTGTCTGATCCTCAATTGCCTCTGTAAAATCCGGACTCTCCGGATGTTCCGATGAAAATATCTTGTACTGGGACGGCTTTCTGAAATCACAATCACACAGGAGCACTTTTTTGCCGCTCTGGGCCATGGACACTGCGAGATTGGCTGCAATGGTGGATTTTCCTTCATTTTCGGCTGCGCTGGTGACCATCAGGACTTTCTTTTCAAGACGGTCTAAGGTCATGCAGATCCGTGCAGACAGCATATGACTGGTTTCAACATAATCGAAACTGAGTACCGGCGAAGTCAGCAGCAGAGACTGTCTTTTTTTCTCATAGCAGATAGTGCCCAGCAGACGGGCATCTACTTTTGATGAAACATCTTCAGGACTTCTCACTGTGTCCCGGCCAAGGGACATAAGTCCGAGGATCAGCATCATACCGGCCATACTGACAATTCCTGCCCTTTCTCCCCAGAGAAAGAAATTCACAGGATTAGAAGGTGCGATGGGAATTTGTGACTGCTGAAGTTCCTGCATTGAAACATCATCAAGAAAGTAAGCCATTAATTTTACAGCATGCTTAATGATTGAACGTGAGATCAGATAGGCCTGTCCTGGTGAAGCGGCAGTGACACTGAGCACCATCAGATTGCTTGAGGGGACAGTGCCGACAGTTACTTTAGCTTCAAATGTATCCAGTGACAAATCTTCACAGACCTGTTTTTTGAGAATAGAACTTTCTACAACCTGTGTGTATTGTCTGCAAGTTGTCTCTGCCTGTGACAGATTTTCGGATATGGAGTGGGCATTCAGTCCGGAAAGTCCGATCACAAAAGTGCTTTCAGATGTATAGGCCGGCCGATAGGCAAATTGCATCACGGCAGCTGTCATGAGAAAAGCGCCTGCACCGGATAGGAGGATCATCCACCATTGTCTGAGAATATCCCTCAGAATACAACTCCAGTCAATATTTGTGTTTTTTCGTATGAATTCATTCATTGTATGCACCTCATTCTTCAACAACAACGATCAGAGGGATCCTGGATTGATCCTGCGTTTCATTTTCCATTGTGTAAAGGATTTCATATGTTCCCGGTACATCGGTATCGACATGATCGGAAATGTGAATATCTTCTGCTGTATAGGGAGCATCTTCAGGAAGATCATCAATAGGCCATGTCCGGCCGGCAAACTGGATGCTGTCGATATACTTTGAAGGCTGCAATTTCGTTCCTGCTTTGATATAAATCAGGTAATCCGACAGGACCGCCTTCGGACACTGGTTATCCTGGGAAGGTGTGTACAATTCAACTGTGACAGGCAGCTGAACGCAGTCGCCGGCACTGTTGACAACAGAGAGCATGTATGGATAGTTCCCGGGATTAAGATCCGTATAGATCATATCGTCATCATTTTTCCGGATCGTGATGCGGTCAGTAATATCTCCGTCCAGCACATCATAGGCTGTTAGATTTTCAATGATGGATTCATGACCTGTGATGCTGAAACGAA
>JBNMJG010000177.1:0-3663 GCA_050873705.1 Coprococcus sp.
AAGTAGAAGTAACAGACGAAGAAATCGAAGCAGAACTGAAGAAAGTTCAGGAACAGAATGCAAGAGAAATCACAGTTGACAGACCAGCTGAGAACGGCGATACAGTTGTTATCGACTTCGAAGGTTCTGTAGACGGTGAAGTATTCGAAGGCGGTACAGCTGAGAACCATCCTCTGGTACTTGGTTCAGGTTCTTTCATTCCTGGATTCGAAGATCAGCTTGTTGGTGCAACAGCAGATTCTGATGTAGAAGTAAATGTAACATTCCCAGAAGATTACCAGGCTAAAGAACTTGCAGGCAAAGCTGCAGTATTCAAAGTAAAAGTTCATGAGATCAAGAAGAAAGAACTTCCTGAGATCAATGATGAATTCGCTCAGGATGTATCCGAATTCGATACACTTGATGAATACAAAGAAGATGTAAAGAAGGGCATTGCAGAACAGAAAGAAAAAGCTGCACGCCAGGAAAAACAGGAAAAGATCATCAGACAGATCGTAGAAAATGCTGAGATGGATATTCCGGATCCTATGGTAGTTACTCAGACAAGACAGATGATGGATCAGTTTGCACAGCAGATGCAGTCCAACGGTCTTTCTATGGCTCAGTACTATCAGTTCACAGGTCTGACACCGGACGGCCTTCTTGAACAGATGAAACCACAGGCTCAGAAGAACATCGAGAACAGACTTGTTCTTGAAGCAATCGCTGCAGCTGAAGGCATCACAGCAAGCGAAGAAGAAGTTGAGAAAGAATTCGCTAACATTGCTGAAAGATATGGCCTTGAAGTAGAAAAGGTTAAAGAAATCTTCGCTGACGAAGAAACAGAGAACATTAAGAGCGATATCGCTGCACAGAAAGCTCTTGATCTGATCACAGAGGCTGCTGTTGAAGTTCCTGTAACTGAAGTAGAAGCAACTGTAGAAGACGCAGAATAATCATAACGTAAGATAGCAGGGCTGCCGCAGAGAAGTTTGCCGCAGCCCTGTGGTTTATGCGAATTATAAATTTTGATATGACAGGAGGATAAGGATGAGTTTAGTACCTACAGTCATTGAACAGTCAAGCAGAGGCGAACGTGCCTTTGATATTTATTCCAGACTTTTAAAAGACAGAATTATTTTCCTTGGAGAAGAAGTAACGGATGTATCCGCCAATCTGATTGTATCACAGCTCCTTTTCCTTGAATCTGAAGATCCGGGCAAGGATATTCAGATGTATATTAACAGCCCCGGCGGTTCTGTATCCGCAGGTATGGCAATTTATGATACTATGCAGTTTATCAAATGTGATGTGTCAACAATTTGTATGGGTATGGCTGCAAGCATGGGTGCGTTCCTGCTGGCAGGCGGTACACCGGGCAAACGTCTGGCTTTGCCGCATTCCACAATTATGATTCATCAGCCATCAGGCGGTGCACAGGGACAGGCAACAGAGATTCAGATCGTTGCTGACCGTATCCAGTACACAAAGCGTATGCTGAATGAATTACTGGCTGCCAACACACATCAGCCATTAGAGAAGATTGCAGCAGATACAGAAAGAGACTATTACATGAGTGCAGAAGAGGCCAAGAATTATGGCCTGATTGATGCTGTAGTAACCAAGCGTGCATAGGCAAGTCTTGAAGTAAAAGAGGTAGTATATGGCAAGTCGTATTGATGACAAGAAGCAGCCAAGATGTTCTTTTTGTAATAAAACACAGGATCAGGTCCGCAAGCTCATTGCAGGTCCGAACGCATTTATCTGTGATGAGTGTGTGGATATCTGCATGGAGATCATCGAAGATGAGATGGATGAGGACCAGAATGATGCTGATTTTAACCTGCTGAAGCCTGTTGAGATCAAGAATTTCCTTGATCAGTATGTCATTGGACAGGAACAGGCCAAGAAGGTTTTATCCGTTGCTGTTTACAATCATTACAAGAGAATCACATCCAACGCCGGCAATGATGTGGAATTACAGAAGAGCAATATTATTATGGTAGGACCTACCGGTTCCGGCAAAACACTTTTGGCACAGACACTGGCTAAGATTTTAAATGTACCATTTGCCATTGCAGATGCAACTGCTTTGACAGAGGCAGGTTATGTTGGTGAAGATGTGGAGAATATTCTGCTGAAGCTGATCCAGGCAGCAGATTATGACATTGAGAAAGCCGAAAGAGGTATTATTTATATCGATGAGATCGACAAGATCACGAAGAAGTCCGAGAATGTTTCCATCACAAGAGATGTTTCCGGTGAAGGTGTTCAGCAGGCACTTCTGAAGATTTTAGAAGGTACGGTGGCATCCGTTCCGCCTCAGGGCGGCAGAAAGCATCCGCATCAGGAATTCCTTCAGATCGATACAACGAACATTCTGTTTATCTGCGGCGGTGCTTTTGATGGCCTGGACAAGATCGTAGAATCAAGAACAGGCGGTCAGTCCATCGGATTTAATGCAGAGATCCATGTGAAGGAAGAAGAGCAGAATGTCAGTGAGCTGATGAAGCAGGCGCTGCCTCAGGATTTTGTCAAGTATGGCCTGATCCCTGAGTTTGTAGGTCGTGTGCCTGTCAGCGTGACCCTTGATCTGCTGGATGAAGATGCCCTTGTTCGTGTCCTGACAGAGCCGAAGAGTGCGATTATCAAACAGTACAAGAAATTATTCCAGCTGGATGGTGTGGATCTTGAATTTGAAGATGAGGCGGTTCATGAAATTGCCCATCGCTCATTTATGAGAAATACCGGCGCCAGAGGATTGCGTTCCATTGTTGAGAATGTTTTGATGGATACAATGTTTACACTGCCATCAGATGAGACAGTTGAGAAGTGTATTATTACCAAAGCTGTTGTTGATGGTCAGGCGACTCCTGAGCTGGTTCACGGTGAGCCGCAGCTCCCATCTAAGAAGGGACAGACAAAGAAGTCATCCCGCAAGAACAGCGGAGAAATCGCATAGA
This sequence comes from Coprococcus sp., assembly GCA_050873705.1. GTDB lineage: Bacteria > Bacillota > Clostridia > Lachnospirales > Lachnospiraceae > Coprococcus_A. Next base: position 2,943 of record JBNMJG010000177.1, read on the forward strand.
ATTCACAAGGCTGCCGGTTGAAATGATACGGCAGCCTTTTTCTGATAGAACTTGGCAGAAGTTTTGTTCAAACAGATAAAACTGATACATGAAATAGATAAATCAACCAATGATAAGAAGGTGAACAAAAGAGATGAGTGATATTAACTGTAGAATGCCGGCAGTGGCACTTAGAGGGCTTGTATGTCTGCCGGATATGATCCTGCATTTTGATGTAAGCCTCAAGAAATCCATTGCAGCACTGGAAGCAGCCATGGTCAAAGATCAGATGGTCTTCCTTGTAGCACAGAAAGATCCGGATGAGGAAGATCCGAAGCAGGAAGACCTTTATACAGCAGGTGCCATGGCGAAGGTAAAACAGATCGTCAAGATGCCTGAGAATATGGTCCGTGTTGTGGCAGAAGGTAAATTCAGGGCAGAGCTGGATGAGATGATTTCTGTGTCTCCGTATTTGCTGACAGATGTCATTATTCATGACAGAGAAGAAAAGGTGGAGAATGAGAATGAGGCAGAGGCTATGCGCCGTGTCCTTGAGGAAATCGTTCAGAAATTTATCGATGCCGGTGCCAAGTTTGGTCCGGAGATCACAAGACAGATGGAGCAGGCAGAGGATATTGTCAAACTGACGAACCAGCTTTGTGCCAATATGCCGATGCGCTGGCAGGACAGACAGACACTGGCAGAGAAGGTGGATTTTCGTGAACGTTATGAGGAACTGTGC
>JBNMJG010000178.1:0-3662 GCA_050873705.1 Coprococcus sp.
CTGTAAATGTGTCCCCGGCTGCCGTTGTATCTACCGCCTGTACCTTGAAAATTGGCTGATGGTATCTGGCATTTTTATCCGCATAAATCGCACCGTCACTGCCAAGGGTCAGGACGATTTTGGCCTCCGGATAGAGTTCAACCACTCTGTCAATGATTTTCTCAGGCTCGGAAAAACCTGTGATCTGCTCGCCCTCCACCTCATTCATCAGGAAATAGCTGATTTTTGACATATCAACATCATTCAATTTCTCATTAAATGGTGATGGATTCAGGGCGATCTGCATGCCTTTTTCATAGGCTTTATCCACCATATAAGGCAGCATGTTGACCTCATTCTGAAGTAGTAGAATGTCGCCTTCCTCAAAATCGGCAATGACTTCATCCACATAGCTTTCTGTCAGCTTCTCATTGGTTCCCGCAAAAAGCAGAATACTATTCTGGGCATTTTTATCAATCTGGATAATGGTATGCCCTGTATTGCCTTCGGCTTCACGGATATAGTCGTAGTGAACGCTGTATTCTTTGCAGGCATCAATAAACGCATAACCGTCCTTGCCGATCATACCGCCGTGATAAACTTCCACACCGGCCTTTGCCAGAGCGATGGACTGGTTCATCCCTTTTCCGCCCAGGAACAGATTCAGGCCCGTGGTTGCCTGGGTTTCCCCAGGCAAAATAATATGGTCTACATTATAGACATGATCCAGATTCATGGAACCGATATTTAAAACCTTCATATCATTCATCCTCCGATTTTTACTGTGCATTTTCGCTGGTGATCAAGGTGACTTCAACAGGAATGGATGCAGGAACAGATTCACCATTCATGAATTTTACCGCACTTTCCACAGCGGTAGAACCGATCAGCTCCGGCTGCTGTGCAATGGTGGCTGCCATTCTTCCCTCTTTGATAGCTGCAATGGCATCATCTGTGGCATCAAATCCCACAACCATAATGTCTTTGCCGGCACCGGAAATGGCTTCCACTGCACCAAGAGCCATTTCATCATTGGCCGCAAAAACAGCCTGGATATCGCCGTTGGCCTGCAGCATGTTTTCCATAACATTCATGCCCTCTGTTCTGTCGAAATCTGCCACCTGGCTGGCTACAACATCCAACTTCTCATCCGCAACATTGTGGAAACCTGTTCCCCTGTCGATGGCCGCAGATGCACCGGATGTTCCCTGAAGCTCTGCGACTTTCGCGCCTTCACCAAGCTGATCCACAATATACTGGGTTGCAAGTTCCGCACCGGCAACGTTATCGGATGCAATTTCACAATCAACATCAACGCCATTGACAACACGGTCTACGGAAATAACTTTAATACCTTTGTCCAGGGCATCCTGAACCGCACCTGAAACTGCATCGGAATCAACAGGATTCACGATCAGCACACTGACATTGGTTGAGATCAGGTCTTCGATATCACTGACCTGCTTTGTGACATCATCACTGGCATCAACAACTGTGAGGGTAACACCAAGTTCTTCAGCTGCCTTCTTTGCGCCTTCTGCAAGGGATACAAAGAATGGATTATTCTGGGTGGATACGGATAAACCGATGGAACCATTGGTTGTCTTCTGCTGCTTGCTGCTGTTTTCACCATCAATGGTAATACGGCAGGCTGACAGCGCTAATACCATGGCAAAGGCTAATATAACGACTAAAAGCTTTTTTATTTTCTTCAAACTAATTACCTCCATTTACAGATTCACTTCAACACATAAGTATTCAAACCGAATACATACGAAATATGACTTATCGCTTGCGGTCGGACAATACGGCTACAAGAATAACAACAGCTTTGATCACATCCTGATAGTAGGAATTGACACCGAGAATATTCATACCGTTGTTCAGTACGGCGATGATCAGGACACCGGCACATGTACCGATAATTTTACCGCGACCGCCGCTCATACTTGTACCGCCCAGGGCTACTGCCGCGATGGCATCCAGCTCATAACCGGAACCAAGGGTCGGCTGTGCAGAATCCAGACGGGAAATCATGATCAGACCTGCAAGAGCTGATAAGAAACCTGAAATGGCATAAACTGCGATTTTAATTCTGGAAGTATTGACACCTACAAGGTTGGCACATTTGGCATTGCTTCCGGTTGCGTAGACTCTGCGTCCAAAGGTCGTTTTCTGAAGAATGAACCAGAAAATGATCAGTGCCAGGATCAGGATAATAACAGGTATCGGAATAGAAAACCATGGATTTTCTGCCGGACCGAATTCCAGATTTCCTTTACCCAGGGCTTTAAACAGAAAAGTACCGGATGGACTTTCGATGCTGGCTGCCAACTTGGAAACAGGCTTGCCGTTTGTGATAATTAACGCTAATCCGCGATAAGCAGTCATTGTGATCAGTGTGGCAATGAATGGCTGCAGACGTCCCTTTGTCACAAGGATACCGCTGATCATACCAAGCAATGTGCCTGCGATCAAAGCAATGATAATCGCTGCAAATGCCGGGAAACCTTTGATCAGCAGTTCTGCACAGATAATCGCACTCAGCGCAAAGGTTGAACCAACAGACAGGTCAATACCGTCCGACAAAATAACACATGTCATACCAAATGCAATCAGGCCATTAAAGGATGCCTGACGCAGCAGACTCAAAAAATTGCTTGCTGTTCTGAATTCCGGGCTGATCACACTGATGACTGCCACTAATAATACCAATGCCAGAAATGCTCCGTATTCTCCGATCAGAGCACCTGCACTTTTTTTATTCTTTTCCATTTTATAAAGTACCTCCTGTTGCCAAAGTCATGACCTTTGCCTGGTCTGCTTCTTTTCCATCAATGATTCCGCTGACCTCACCTTCGCGGACAACCATAATTCTGTCGCTCATGCCAAGCACTTCCGGAAGTTCCGATGAAACCATGATAACTGCTACGCCTCTCGCTGCCAGATCATTGATCACATCGTAAATTTCCTTCTTGGCACCGATATCGACACCCCTTGTGGGTTCATCAAGGATCAGGATCTTCGGATCTGTATACACCCATTTGGCCAAAACAACCTTCTGCTGATTACCGCCGGACAGATTACTGCATTCATGCCATGGACCGAAACATTTGATCCTGAATTCTTCAATGCCTCTTTTGACAATAGACTGCTGTTTTTCTCTTTTGAGCACACCTTTATCAGAAACTTTGCCGAGATTGGCAATTTCAATATTCTCCGCAATACTCTTTTCAAGCAGCAGACCTTCTGTCTTTCTATCCTCTGTCACAAATCCGATACCGGCTGCAATGGCCTGTCCCGGATTCTTGATGTGTACTTCTCTGCCATCTATGTAAATCCTGCCTGCATCCTTTTTCAGATTGCCGAAAATTGCCTGCATGATCTCTGTTCGTCCTGCACCCATCAAACCGGCTACGCCAAGCACTTCACCGGCTCTCACAGAAAAGCTGACATTCTGGAAATATTTGCCGCTGGATAATCCCTCTACTTTCAGCACTTCTTCACCGATCTTCACATCCCGTTTAGGAAAACGTTCGCCGATTTCGCGGCCGATCATCATCTGAACCACATCATCCATGGTAATATCTTTGATTTCTTTTGTATCAATATAAGAACCATCTCTGAGGATCGTAATTCTGTCACACAACTGGAAAATTTCTTCCATTCTATGAGAAATATAC
>JBNMJG010000179.1:0-3619 GCA_050873705.1 Coprococcus sp.
CTTACTCTCAGATTCCAGACGAATGAATTCTGAGGTGACAGCCTGATTGAATAATCTGACAACCGCCATTTCTTCATCGGTAACTTCTTTATCAAACAGCAGAAGCCCGGAGGACCCTAAGACGCGTCCGTGATAGATATATTGTGAGATAAGCTGGCGGGTTTTACTGCGGTTGCCATCGCAGATAAGCAGAGGATATTGGACGTTGTCCAGATTACCGTATTTGGTATAGAAATCCTGAAAGTGGTCAATGCTTGTTGCATTTGCGCTCAGCAAATAATCCCAGTCTGCATCATTGATAGGTTTTGCAGGCTCCATGACCATTTTGTTGGCATAGGCATCTACAATGAATACCGGACAGCCAAGCAAGCCATAAAGACTCCGGGCCATTTCATGCAGACTGCGATTGACCATAGCCTGAAAAAATAATCGGTTGGCTTTCTGAATGAGAGTTTCGTTTTCAAAATTCATATGTATCCCTCCAGATGATTTCAGAAAAAACGCTTCATTATATTATATAGTTCTATTATAATCAATAACTTTGGCAGGCGCAACTGCGATGTATGCTAAAATAAATTGAAAAATATGACACAAATTCATTGACAGAACTTGAAAATTATGTTAGTATATATTACTGCATTATTATGGTATATTAGGCGCTTTAGCCTGGTAAGCAGATAGAACTTGTTGATTTATCATTCAGGGAGTGAAAAACGTCAATGAATAAAAGCAGAATTAAACCGGTTAAATCAGGTAGAAACATCCGTATGAGCTATTCCCGTCAGAAGGAAGTTCTTGAGATGCCGAATCTCATTGAAGTTCAGAAAAATTCCTACGACTGGTTCCTGAAGAAGGGCCTGAAGGAAGTTTTTGAAGACATTTCTCCGATCACAGACTACAGTGGTCATCTTAGTCTTGAATTCACAGATTTTAGTTTACGTGAAGAGGAAGCAAAGTATTCCATCGAAGAGTGTAAAGAACGTGATGCAACATATGCGGCACCTTTAAAGGTGAAAGTTCGTTTAATTAATAAAGAAACAGATAGTTTCAGTGAGCATGAGATCTTCATGGGAGATCTGCCGCTGATGACAGCAACAGGCACATTCGTTATCAATGGTGCTGAACGAGTTATCGTCAGCCAGTTGGTACGTTCCCCTGGCATTTACTATGGTGTAGGTCATGATAAGCTTGGTAAGGAGCTCTACTCCGCTACAGTTATCCCTAACCGTGGTGCATGGCTGGAATATGAGACAGATTCCAATGATGTTTATTATGTACGTGTGGACAGAACACGTAAAGTGCCTGTTACAGTACTGATTCGTGCCCTTGGTGTTGGTACAAACCAGGAGATCATCGATCTCTTTGGCGAGGAGCCGAAGATCATGGCAACACTGGCCAGCAACAAAGATGTATCCGATAGTTATCAGAGCGGTCTGCTTGAGTTATACAAGAAGATCCGTCCGGGTGAACCTCTGGCTGTAGAAAGTGCAGAGAGTCTCATCAACGCTATGTTCTTTGATCCTAGAAGATATGATCTGGCAAAGGTTGGCCGTTATAAGTTCAACAAGAAACTGGCACTGAAGAACCGTATCGCAGGTTTTGAGCTGGCTGAAGATGTTGTTGATGAGACAACAGGCGAGATCATTGCAGAAGCAGATACAATGGTGACAGAAGAACTGGCTGAGAAGATCCAGAATGCCGGCGTTGCTGCTGTCTATGTTCAGACAGAAGAACGTGTGGAGAAGGTTCTTTCCAATATGATGGTAGAACTGACAAGCTTTGTGGATGTTGAACCTGAAGCATTGGGCATTACTGAGAAGTATGTATATTATCCTGTTCTTCGTCAGATTCTTGATGAGAACGATGATATTGAAGATATCAAAGATGTAATCAAGAAGAATGCGGCAGATCTTGTTCCTATGCATATTACAAAGGAAGATATCTTTGCTTCTATCAACTACAATATGCACCTTGAATATGGTGTGGGCAATGCAGATGATATTGACCATTTGGGCAACCGTCGTATCAGAGCTGTCGGCGAGCTGCTTCAGAACCAGTACAGAATCGGTCTTTCCAGAATGGAGCGTGTTGTACGTGAACGTATGACAACACAGGATCTGGAAGGTGTTTCTGCGCAGTCCCTGATCAATATCAAACCTGTAACTGCAGCAGTGAAGGAATTCTTCGGAAGTTCCCAGCTGTCACAGTTCATGGATCAGAACAACCCGCTTTCCGAGTTAACACATAAGAGACGTCTTTCAGCCCTCGGTCCTGGCGGTCTTTCACGAGACAGAGCCGGTTTCGAAGTCCGAGACGTACATTATACACATTACGGCAGAATGTGTCCTGTCGAGACACCTGAAGGTCCTAACATCGGTCTGATCAACTCCCTTGCAAGTTTCGCAAGAATCAATCAGTACGGTTTCATTGAGGCACCTTACAGAATCCTTGACAAGACAGATCCTAAGAATCCTCGTGTTACAGATGAGGTTGCTTATCTGACAGCCGATGAAGAAGATAAGTACAGAGTTGCACAGGCCAATGAGCCGATCGATGAGAACGGTTACTTCGTGAACAAGACAGTTTCCGGACGTTTCCGTGAAGAGACAACATCCTTCCAGCGTTCACAGGTTGACCTGATGGATGTATCTCCTAGAATGGTATTCTCTGTTGCGACATCTATGATTCCATTCCTTCAGAACGATGATGCGAACCGTGCCCTGATGGGTTCCAACATGCAGCGTCAGGCCGTTCCTTTGATGCTGACTGACTCACCGGTCGTTGGTACAGGTATGGAAGCCAAAGCAGCCGTAGACTCAGGTGTCTGCGTTGTTGCAAAACGCGGCGGTGTTGTAGAACGCTCCGCATCCAATGAAGTCATCATCAAAGCTGATGACGGTACAAGAGATACTTATAAACTGCTCAAGTTCTCCGGATCCAACCAGGGTGCATGCTACAATCAGCGTCCGATCGTATTCAGAGGCGACAGAGTAGAAAAAGGCGATGTTCTGGCCGATGGTCCTTCTACATCACAGGGTGAATTAGCCCTTGGTAAGAACCCACTGATCGGTTTCATGACATGGGAAGGTTACAACTTCGAGGATGCCGTTCTGTTAAGTGAACGTCTTGTACAGGAAGATGTTTATACATCTATTCATATTTCCGAATACGAAGCAGAAGCCAGAGATACAAAGCTCGGACCTGAAGAGATCACACGTGATGTACCGGGTGTTGGCGATGATGCACTGAAGAACCTTGATGAAAGAGGTATCATTCGTGTAGGTGCTGAGGTTCGTGCCGGAGATACCCTTGTCGGTAAAGTTACACCAAAGGGTGAAACAGAGCTGACAGCAGAAGAAAGACTGCTCCGTGCGATCTTTGGTGAGAAAGCACGTGAAGTCAGAGATACATCCCTGAAGGTACCGCATGGTGAATATGGTATCATTCTGGATGCGAAGGTATTTACAAGAGAAAACGGTGATGAACTGTCACCGGGTGTTAACCAGTGCGTACGTGTCTATATTGCACAGAAGAGAAAGATCTCCGTTGGTGATAAGATGGCCGGCCGACATGGTAATAAGGGTGTCGTTTCCCGGATTCTGCCTGTTGAAGATATGCC
>JBNMJG010000180.1:0-3602 GCA_050873705.1 Coprococcus sp.
ATATCGGCATTGGTATCCCGTGGGATCTGGACCGTAATCACGGCGGCGTAACTTTGCTTCCGCCGTATGAGAAGAGTGAGAGCTCAGACTGGTATACAGGAACGGCCAATGCTATTTATCAGAATATGGAGTATATCGAGAAGTACAACCCGGATTATGTACTGATCCTCGGCGGTGACCATATTTATAAGATGGATTATGAAGTGATGCTGGATTATCATAAGGCGAAGGGAGCAGATGTCACGATTGCCTGCATGCCTGTGCCTTGGGCAGAAGCCAGCCGTTTTGGTGTGGTCATTGCAGATGACAATGGCAATATCAAGGATTTTGAAGAGAAACCGCCGAAGCCAAGCAGCAACCTTGCTTCAATGGGTATTTATATTTTCAATTGGCCTGTTCTGAGAGAGGCACTGATTGCCCTGAAGGATCAGCCGGGCTGTGACTTTGGTATGCATGTGATCCCTTATGTACATAATAATACACATAACTGCTATGCCTACGAATTTAATGGTTACTGGAAGGATGTCGGTACCCTTGGTTCCTACTGGCAGGCGAATATGGAACTGATCGATATCATTCCTGAGTTTAATCTCTATGAAGAATTCTGGAAGATCTATACGAACAATGATATGATCAAGCCGCAGTATTTCGGTGAGAAGGCTGTTGTAGACAGGTGCATTATCGGAGAAGGTGCGGAGATTTACGGTGAAGTGAAGAACAGTGTCATCGGCGCAGGCGTTATCATCGAAGAAGGGGCTGTTGTTCATGATTCTATTGTGATGCAGGGAACTGTGATCGGTGCCGGTACCACTGTGGATAAGGCGATTATTGCAGAATCCGTGCAGGTAGGCAGAGACTGCAGACTGGGTGTTGGAGAATTTGCGTCGAATGTTTACAATCCAAAGGTCTATGCTTTTGATCTTGTGACGATCGCAGAGAAGTCTGTGATCCCGGATCATGTACAGATTGGTAAGAATACAGCAATTGTCGGTGAGACTGTGCCGGAAGATTATCCGGATGGTCTGCTGGCCAGCGGACAGGTTATTATTAAGGCAGGTGAGATGTAATGAGAGCGATTGGTATTGTTTTAGCAGGCGGAAACAGCAGCAGGATGGATATACTGGCGAATAAGAGAGCCGTTGCAGCTATGCCGATAGCGGGCAGCTACAGAAGCATAGATTTTGCACTGAGCAATATGTCGAACTCTCATGTACAGAAGGTCGCTGTATGCACACAGTTTAATGCACGTTCACTGAATCAGCATCTGAATTCCTCCAAGTGGTGGGATTTCGGACGTAAGCAGGGCGGACTTTTTGTCCTGACACCAACCATGACAACTGAGAATAATTCCTGGTACAGAGGTACGGCAGATGCGATGTACCAGAATGTTGATTTTCTGCGGGAAAGCCATGAACCGTATGTGATCATCACATCCGGTGATTGTGTTTACAAGATTGATTTCAATAAGATGCTGGAATATCATATCAATAAGAAGGCAGATATTACAGTGGGCTATACGAAACTGGCAGTTGGCCAGGATGATCCGACACGTTTTGGCGTGATGCAGATGGATGCGGACGGCCGTGTCCTTGGATTTGAAGAGAAACCGGTTGTTACAGACAATATGACGGTTTCAACAGGTATTTATATTATCAGAAGAAGATTGCTCATTGGACTTTTGGAGAAGGCGAATGCTGAAGAAAGATATGATTTTGTACAGGATATTCTTGTGAGATATCGTGAGACAAAGAAGATTTATGGCTATGAGGTTCCTGGTTACTGGAATAATATTGCGACAGTAGATTCTTATTATAAGACAAATATGGATTTTCTGAAGAAGGATGTGAGAGATTACTTCTTTGGTGGTTATGATGGCATTTATTCCAAGGTTGAAGATCAGCCGCCGGCTAAGTTTAACCCGGGGGCTTCTGTGAGAAACAGTCTTGTTGCCAGCGGATGTATCATCAATGGCACGGTTGAGAATTCAGTTCTGTTCCGCAAGGTATATGTGGGGAATAATTGCGTGATCAGGAATTCAATCATACTCAATGACGTTTATATCGGGGACAATACGATCATTGAGAACTGTATTGTGGAAAGTCGTGGAACAATTCGTGCGAACGAAACTTACAGGGGTGAAGACGGCAAGATCAAGATCGTTGTCGAAGAAAACGAGAGATATATAATCTGATAATTGAAAGACAGCTGCGGGATATGATCAGCTGAGGGAGTATCAGAATAATGGGGGTATACATATGCAGATTACAGACGTAAGAGTTCGCAAGGTGACGAAGGAAGGAAAGATGAAAGCGGTGGTTTCGATTACCATTGACAATGAATTTGTTGTTCATGATATCAAGGTGATCGATGGGGAAAAAGGCCTTTTCATTGCAATGCCGAGCCGTAAGGCCGCAGATGGCGAGTACAGAGATATCGCACATCCGATCAATTCGGATACACGTGAGCGGATTCAGAGGGAGATCCTTGAGAAGTACGAGGAAGCTGCACTGGAAACAGAACAGGAATAAGGAACTGACGATCCGGAGAAATCATCCGGGCAGCCCTTATTGATTGAATAGCAGGCTTCAGAAGAAGTAATTTGACACAGGTGTCAGTGACCGGTCAAACTTCTTTTGAGGCCTGTTTTGATGCAGGCATACAGGTGAAGGACTGCCGCACAGAAGAATGCCTGCCCCTGCAAAACAGATGTAAGTTGACAAAGAAAAGCAAAACTTTTATAGTATAGAAGGAAGTTTTGAGAAAAATGAAAGCAGGGATCAGAAGATTCCGGCTATCAGTAAAATACAGAATATGGAGCGAAATATATGCATTTGATCGTAGGGTTGGGCAATCCAACAAAACAGTATGAAGGGACAAGACACAATGTGGGATTTGAGACAATTGACAGGATTGCTGCAGAGAATCAGATCCGGGTGGAAGAAAAGAAACACAAAGCACTTTACGGCAGCGGTTATATTGACGGTGAGAAAGTCATTTTGGCGAAGCCCCAGACATTTATGAATCTCAGCGGGGAAAGTGTCAGAGAATTGGCTGATTATTACAAGATCCCTTCGGAGAATATCATTGTTATCTATGATGATATCAGTTTGGATGTCGGTCAGTTGAGAATTCGTGAAAAAGGCAGTGCCGGAGGGCATAATGGTATCAAGAATATTATTTTGCATCTTGGCACAGAAGTATTTCCGAGAATTAAAGTCGGCGTCGGAGAAAAGCCAAAGGGATGGGATCTGGCCGATTATGTGCTGGGACGTTATAGTGCTGAGGACAGAAAGATAATTGATGAGGCACAGAAGGAGGCAGCGGAGGCTGTCAAGCTGATGGTGACAGATGATGTCAGAGGGGCTATGAATCGTTACAATACGAAGAAAAAAGCCTGATAAATGAAAGGAGTCCGGGATGAAAGCGTTTACACAGCCGTTGCATGATTTAAGTGAATATGGGCAGATTGTCAGTGATCTGGCGGGACATCGGACACCGATTCATATAGATGGCTGTATCGATTCGCAGAAATGCCATCTCATCAGCAGTATCGGTGAGCCTTATCCGGTGAAGCTGATTGTGACTTACAATGAAATCAAGGC
>JBNMJG010000181.1:0-3578 GCA_050873705.1 Coprococcus sp.
ATTTACGGGTCCGTGACGGTAAGATCGTATGGATCGATATGGGCATGATGGGACGACTGTCTGAGCATGACAGAGAAGAAATCAGTCGGGCTGTTCAGGGAATTGCCCTCAATGATATCGGCATGATCCAGGATGCAGTCCTGGCACTGGGAGAATTCCGAGGCAAACCGGATCAGAGTAAACTGTTTGAGGATATACGAAATCTGATGGCAAAATACGGATCAGAAGATCTGGGCAATATTGACATTGCAGAGATCATGCAGGACCTGATGGAGGTCATGAAGGAGAATAAGATTACAATGCCGCATGGACTGACAATGCTGGCGAGAGGTCTGACGCATATCGAAGGTGTATTGGCGGATATCAGTCCGGAGATCAACATGATGGAAATTGCTTCGGCCAGAGTGAGAAGTCAGATGTTTGAGGAAATGGACTGGAAGAAGGAATTAAAGAGCGGCGGCAAAACACTGTATCGTTCCTTTAGAAAGGCCATAGATATCCCGACATTGCTGGCAGATATCCTTCAGGGACATATGAAAGGGCAGACGAGAGTGAACCTGGATCTTCATGCAGGAGATGATCTGTCGAATCTTCTGAGAAGAGTAACACGCAACATTGTTATGGGGCTTTGGGTCATGGCATTGCTGATCAGTTCCAGTATTATATGCACGACGGATATGAAGCCGAAGTTTCTTGGCATACCGGCTTTGGGCGCCTTTGGTTACTTTATAGCAGTTATCATTGTATTTTATGTCTTTATCAAACATATTCTTTCCAAAAGACATCAACGATAAAAAGCAACCGGATCAACATTCTGTTGAGAATGATTGATTCCGATTGCTTTTTTTGATGTACGTGAATAATGGAATTTAAACGCGCTCTGCAATGTCATAGAGAAGCTTCTCTGAATCTTCCCATCCGAGACAAGGGTCTGTAATTGATTTGCCGTAAACATGATTTGCACAGCCAACTTTCTGGTTGCCTTCAACAATATAGCTTTCAATCATGACACCCTTGACAAGCTTGCGGATGTCATCGGAGTGCTGACGGCTGCTTAATACTTCTTTGACAATACGGATCTGCTCTTTATGTTTTTTGCCGGAATTGGAATGGTTGGCATCAATTACACAGGCAGGATTCTTCAGGCCTTTTTCTGCATACATTTCATTGAGCAGCTGTAAGTCTTCGTAATGATAGTTCGGATGCGTCTGGCCATGTTTGTCAACAGCACCGCGAAGGATGGTGTGGGCATATGGATTGCCGTCTGTTGTGGCATCCCATCCGCGATAGATGAAGTTGTGACCATGCTGGGCTGCAACGACGGAATTCAGCATAACGGATAAATCACCGCTTGTTGGATTCTTCATACCTGTCGGCACTTCGATACCGCTGGCAACAAGACGGTGCTGCTGATCTTCCACGGATCGTGCGCCTACAGCGACATAAGAAAGAATATCTGACAGATATCTGTAATTCTCCGGGTAGAGCATTTCATCTGCAATCGGCATTTTAAATGTCTGCAGTGCATGCATATGTATCTTCCTGATGGCAATGAGACCATTTAATAAGTCAGGCGCTTCCTCAGGATTTGGCTGATGGAGCATACCTTTGTAGCCCTCACCGGTTGTACGAGGTTTGTTGGTATAGATACGCGGTACAAGCACCAGTTTGTCCTGAACCTTTTCCTGAACTCTGGCAAGTCTGCTGATATAGTCGCAGACTGCTTCTTCATTATCAGCGGAGCAAGGCCCGATGATGACCATAAATTTGTCGGAAGCACCTGTAATAATATCAATCAGTTCCTGGTCTTTTGCTGCTTTCAGGGCAGCCAGTTCTGCAGAAACAGGATATAATTCTTTGATTTCCATTGGTGTCGGAAGTTTTTTAGTTAAAACAAAGCTCATAAAGTTTCTCTCCTTGGTAACATATTCGTAACTGTAAAAAGAGTGAACAGCTACACATTTTCTGCAATCAATTATAGCTGAAAAGAAAAATGATGTAAAGGCATAAGTTAATGGTCACAAACGTAAACTGTAAAAAAAGCACGGTGATAGGTGATGGGAAAGAAAGTAATAACAATTATTTTGTTATTGGGAATTTTTCTAAACAGCAGAGCCCTGTTTGTATATGCAGAGAATGAAAATACGGCAGAAAGTACGGAGTCAGAATCAATGTTGGGAGAAGCCGCAGAGTCGGAATCAAAAAATCAGGGGGCAGCTTCAAAAGAAACCGCTGTTATAGTGACGTCAGAGGCAGCGGTTTTAATGGAGGCGCAGACAGGAACGGTGATCTATGAGAAGAACCAGGATGAGCGGGTCAGCCCGGCCAGTATCACTAAGATTATGACGCTGCTGTTGATTTATGATGCCCTTCATGATGGGAGACTGCAGCTTTCAGATAAGGTGACTACCAGTGCCCATGCAAAATCCATGGGCGGATCCCAGGTTTTCCTTGAGGAAGGTGAAGTACAGACGGTTGAGACCATGATCAAATGTATTGTCATTGCCTCGGGAAATGATGCTTCTGTGGCAATGGCAGAGCATATCAGCGGCAGCGAAGAGGCTTTTGTGGCAGCGATGAACCGGAAGGCCGGTGAACTTGGGATGACAGGGACACATTTTGCAGATTGCTGCGGACTGACGGAGTCGGATGATCATTATACAACGGCAAAGGATGTTGCGCTGATGGCCCGTGCCCTTATAACGAATTACCCGGAGATTTCAGAATATGCCACAATCTGGATGGAAAATATAACGCATGAGACGAAACGGGGAAGCAGTGAATTTGGTCTGTCCAATACGAATAAACTTCTGAAAATGGCCAATAATTTTGAAGTGACGGGTTTAAAAACAGGTTCCACTGTCAAAGCGGGCTATTGTTTTTGCGGAACCGCAGTGAAAGACGGTCTGAACCTTATTGCAGTGGTGATGGATGCGCCGGATTATAAAATCCGTTTTTCAGAGGCTCAGCAGCTTTTAAACTATGGTTTTGCCAATTGCCGTGCTTACAGGGATGATAACCCTCCGGAGCTTTTGCCGATGGCAGTGAAAGACGGCGAAAAGGAATGGGTGACGCTGGCCTATGAGCGGCCATTTTCTTATATTGCGTTTCATGGCGAAAATCCTGAGGATATCCGTTCGGAGCTGATGCTTGATAATCATCTGATGACGCCTTTTGAGGCAGGTACACAGGCCGGACGGCTTGTGTATTATCTGGATGGGCAGGAGATAGGATATACAGATGTTGTTGCAGCGGAAGGTGTGGAGCGGGCCGGGTTCATTGATTATTTACAAAAAGTTTACAGGAATTTTATGAGCATCAGTGGTTAGATATAGGCTATTTAAAAAATTCATGTTATAATAGGCTGTATTGAAAAACTTTTTCGGAGGATTATACGATGGATCAGCGCGTGTTACTTATGGTTAATCCAATGGCGGGGCGCCAGAAGATACGAAATGAATTGATTTATGTCGTTGATGCACTGACGAAAGCCGGATATGAGACGACGATTTATACAACGCAGGGAAAAGATGCCACCAGAAAGCTTATGGCAGAAAAAGACAGCCAGTTTGACAAAG
>JBNMJG010000182.1:0-3573 GCA_050873705.1 Coprococcus sp.
GCCTGAAGAATGTACGGTTTTGCCCGGATACAGCCTTTTGTCTGCAGCCTGAAAAATCATCGCTGCCGAAGGATTTTCGTCTCCATCAGACCGTCGGCATCAATGTCAGTCCGCTGATCCTGAAAAAAGCCGGAGAGGACAATCTGATCCTGGAGAATATCCGCCGGCTTATCCGGGAAATCCTTGAAAAAACAGATTTATCCGTCGCATTGATTCCCCATGTTGTCCGTCCTGATAATGATGACCGGATCCCGCTCTTAAATCTTTATACAGGCTTTAAAGACAGTGGGAGAGTGTGCATGGTCAGAGACCGTTCCGCACCGGAGCTGAAATGGGTGATCTCAAAATGCCGCTATTTTATAGGTGCAAGAACCCATGCGGTGATCGCAGCCTATTCCACAGGTGTTCCCGCCATTGCCCTTGGTTACTCCGTAAAATCCAAAGGTATCGCCAAGGATCTGTTTGGCAGCAATACCCATTATGTTCTGCATTACAGTCAATTGACATCCCCAGATTGTCTGATCAAAAACTGGTACTGGTTGGTTGAACACGAAGATGAGATCAGAAAAGTATCTATCGCCAAAACAGCAGTCTGTAAGAAACAGATTGCTGACGCGGGCCGCATGATCCGGGAAATGTTTGCCGAAAGCAATGACGCGGGCTGTGCAAAGGAGGCGGTCTGTGATGGATGAAAAGATCAGTATCATCCTCCCATGCTATAATGCAGAAACTACCCTGGAGCGCTGCCTGAATTCTGTGCTTGCCCAGACGTATCCGAACATTGAAGTCATAGCAGTGGATGACGGCTCAACCGACCACACTGCCGATATTCTCAAAAAATACAAACAGATTTTCAAAAAACACCGAATGTGTCTCCGATATCTGTATGAGCCCAATGCCGGCCTTGGCGCCGCCATTCATCTCGGACTTCAATATGTGACCGGTGACTATCTGTGCTGGTCGGACCCGGATGATTTTTATTTTCCGGAATCCATGGAAAAACGATGGCTGGCCTTTCAGGCACATCCTGAATGTGCCGTTGTCAGCAGTGATGCCTTTGTTTTTTCATCCGCTGATCTTCATCACCCCATCAAACGGGAAGCTGCCCGATTTGAACATCGATATGATCCAAAGCAATTTGAATGGCTGCTGACTGAAAAATCACATTTTTGTGCCGGATGCCACATGATCCGGATGGAAGACTTTTTGAAAATCAATCCGCAAAAATATATCTATCCCGCCAGACGCGGTCAGAACTGGCAATTGCTGCTTCCTGTTTATTATCGCTTCAAACGCTATTATCTGGATGAACCTCTGTATGCTTATGTTCTATATCCGGACAGCATGTCTTCCGGTGATGATTCCAGGGAAAAAGAGCTGCAGCGCATTGATGAGCATGAAGAAATTATCCGGCATACATTGTCAAAAATTCCGCTGACAAAAGAAGAAGGGCGAAAATATCAAAAAATGCTCCGGCTCCAATATGCCAGAAAACGTTTCTTTACAGCCATCGATTACAAAGACCGGAAACTGTTAAAGGAACAGTATCAGCTTCTTGTAAGGATCAATGGAAATACATCCACTGACCACATGCTTTACCTCAGAAACCGTTACATAATCTGGAAAATATATTACAAACTCAAAGACAGATGGAAGGAATGCATATGTACAAAATATCCGTGATCATCCCGGTTTATAACGCTGAAAAGACACTACCTGATACATTGAAAAGTACTGCAGCTCAGTCTTTATCAGAGGTTGAGATCATCTGCGTGGATGACGGTTCAACAGATCAGAGTTTCAAAATTATTAAAAAATGGCAGTCCCTTTATTCAAATATCCGCTGTGTCAGGCAGCAAAATGCCGGTGCAGGCAGTGCAAGAAACAGAGGCATGGATATGGCAGCGGGAGAATATATTGCATTCATGGATGCGGATGATACTTACCCGGATGACCATGCCCTTGAAACGCTGTATCAGGCAGCTAAGTCACAGGGGGCCTTTATATGCGGCGGTTCGGCTGCTTATGAGCATCCGCAGACGGAAGACAGGAACTGTGTTTTTTCACAGGAAAAGCAGATAAAATTTTCTGATTATCAATATGATACCCTTTTTGGCAGGTTTATCTACAACCGCGAGTTTATCAATTGTTATCAAATCCGTTTCCCTGAACTGAGAGTTTATGAAGACCCGGTTTTCCTGTCCCGGATCCTGATCGCAGCCAAAACATTTTATGCTGTCCCGGATCCTGTTTATTGTTATCATGGTCCGCATCAGGTACGGGAAATGACCCGCGAAAAAGCAGGCGATTATCTGACGGGCCTACGCATGGAACTACTCATATCTTCCAGACACCAGCTTCCAAAGCTCCATCAGCTTGCTTTTAAACGGCTTGTCCATGAAGCCTGCCATTATGCAGAACCTTTCCTGTATTCCGACGACTATGACATGCTCGCCCTGCTGTTAAAAGCAGAAGCTGCCCTTGATCATTCCCTGCTTTCTCTGGAGGAAAATTATCTTCTGCCGGCGATTGTCTCTCTTTGCCATGCCGCCGGCAATTATATGCGGCTGTACCAAACAGTACCTGTCAAATTTTGCCGACGGCTGATGAAAAAGTTTCATACAGGGTTCCAGGATCATGAATGCAAGAAAAAGTATCTATAATATTTTATCAGGACTTCTGGGACAGGGCATTGCCATTCTTCTGGGCATCATGATCCCCAGGCTGGTCATTGTCAATCTGGGATCAGAATCAAATGGTCTGCTTTCATCTGTCAGCCAGATGCTGATTTACCTGAATCTTCTGGAATCAGGTGTCGGAACGGCAGCACTGCAGTCCCTTTACCGACCGGTGGCTGAGAAAAATATTTCAGAAATTAACAGCATTTTATCTGCCGTCAACCATTTTTACAAAAGAATCGGTATCTTGTACCTGCTGACAGTTTCTGCTCTGGCACTTTTATTCCCTTTATTTCTGCAGTCGGACCTGCCATTCTCAGTCATCTGCCCTGTTGTTCTTTTAAGCGGACTGACTCAGGCAGCATCTTTTGTCCTCTGCGGCACCTGCCGCCTGCTGATACAGGCCGAAGGCCAGAATTATGTGCTGAACAATGTACAGACATTTGTCTCTGTCTTCACTGCCATAGGAAAAATTGTCCTGCTTCTTCAGGGATATCATCTGGCGGCCATACAGACCATGTACTTTGCCGTCAGTTTATCTCAGTTTGCATTCATCCGGTTTTATATGAAAAAGCAGCATCCGTGGCTGGATTTTTCTGCAGCGCCGGATCATAGGGCATTGTCACAGGAACATTCAGTTCTGATCCATCAGATATCCGGTCTGATTTTCCAGAATACGGACGTCCTGATCCTGACATTTGCCTGCGGATTAAAAACCGTCAGCGTCTACACCATGTATGTCATGCTTTTCGGCATGATCGCCACAGTCATTTCAACTGTCAACAGCAGTATGTCTTTTGTCATGGGGCAGACCTATCACACCAACCGGGAAAAGTTTTTCAGGCTATATGACGCTTTTGAGACTTACAATATGGCCCTGACATTTTCCCTTTAC
>JBNMJG010000183.1:0-3555 GCA_050873705.1 Coprococcus sp.
CAGTCATTGGCTTCTGTTTGTGACAAAGGCAGTGCGGATGTACAGATGGTTGTACTTGGTTGTCCACACTACTCATTAGAAGAGATTAGGGATGTGGCATTGATGCTAAAGGGAAGAAAAGTCGCACCCGGGGTGTCTTTGCAGATATGGACGGATATGACTATGCAGCAGTTGGCAGAGGTGAATGGTTATGCGGAGATAATACGTGAATCTGGAGCGCTTCTTTTGAATAGTGGATGTCCAATGGTTTGCGGAAGAACGGTTTATGACAATATTACAACAGGATTTTTAACAGATGGTGCAAAGCAGGCACATTATATCCATACAGACCTTAACGAAAAAAAATGCAGCGTATTCTATGGAACAACAAGACAGTGTGTGGAAGCGGCTGTCAAAGGCAGATGGGAGGATCCAAATGAAGCAGATTAAGATAATGGGCAGACCAGCGTATCCAGGAAAGGCAGCTGGCGAAGCGATTGTTTGCCCGCATAGTATTCAAGGTTGGTCCGGTGTCAGTGATGTTACAGGATGCATAATAGAAGAAGGACACCCTGAAAAGGGAAAGAGTATTAAAGATAAGATTCTTGTTATGCCGTACGGCAAAGGATCAACAGGCTGGTCCGGACATTTCCATTCAGCTGCTGTTGCCGGATTTGCTCCGGCAGGCTGGATTTTTTCAAAAATAGATTCCAGATGTGGTGTGGCAACAGCTGTATTGGAAGTGCCGGCAGTAGCTGATACACCGGAAGATATTGACATATTCTCAGTTATCCAGTCTGGAGATTGGGTTGAGATTGACGGAACAACGGGCGAGATTATTGTTAACAAAAAATAAAGGAGGAAATTATAGTGAAAGAAAAGTTTACTTCAAATAATGCACCGATTCCATCACCGCATATTGCGCAGGTAAGTATGTCAAAGGAGCTTGGTATTGCTTATATTTCAGGACTTATTTCACAGAAACCGGATGGGGAAGTGATTTGTGGAACTTCTGTAGCAGAACAAACAGAGGTGATTATGGAAAATCTCAGTCATCTGTTAGCAGATATGGGACTGACAATGGATCATATTATCAAAGCGAATGTATTTATTAAAAGCATGGATTGTTTTGATGAAATGAATGACGTATACAAACGTTATTTTAATACAGAGAATCCGCCGGCAAGACAGTGCGTTGCTGCCGGTATATGGGGCAATCTGGATGTGGAAATCAGCTTTGTAGCTGCTTTATAAAAACGGGAAGGAGAACACAAATGAAAGATTTAATTGAAATCAGATGGCATGGCCGCGGCGGGCAGGGCGCTAAAACAGCAGCTCTCCTGCTGGCAGACGTTGCTTTTAATAATGGACTCTATGTTCAGGGCTTCCCTGAATATGGTCCGGAACGAATGGGCGCACCGATCACGGCTTACAACCGATTGAGCAAAACACGAATCCGTGTACATTCCAATATTTATGAACCGGATTACGTCGTTGTTGTTGATGAAACACTGGTCGAAAGTGTGGATGTCACAGCAGGTATCAAAGAAGGCGGCGCCATCATCGTCAATACACAGAAGAACAAAGAAGAGATCGCAAAAGAACTTGCAGCGAAAGGCTACAATGGCACAATCTATACAATCGATGCCAGAAAGATCTCCATCGAAGCACTTGGCAAATATTTTCCTAATTCACCAATGCTTGCAGCTGTTGTTAAGATCACAGGTGTTATGGAAGAGGAAGCATTCCTTGAAGATATGAGAAAATCCTATGCTCATAAATTTGCATCCAAACCACAGGTTATCGAAGGCAACATGAAGGCACTGGAGATTTCCCTGAAGGAGGTGCACTAATTTGAGAACAGATACAAAACAGCAGGATACAAATGTTAAATGGCAGGATCTGACTCCTGGATGTGTTGTTATGGGAAGCGGCACAGCAGAAGAGTTCAATACAGGTGAATGGCGTGTGGATACACCGGTTGTAGACATGGACAAATGTAAACAGTGTCTGCTCTGTGTTCCGGTATGTCCGGATGCATCCATTCCTGTTAAAGACGGCAAGAGACTTGATTTTGATTATGACCACTGCAAAGGATGCGGCATCTGCGTAAAGGCATGTCCATTCGGTGCGATCACATTGAAAGTAGGTGAAAAATAATGGCTATCAGAGAAAGATTATCAGGCAACGAAGCCGTTGCAACAGCAATGCGTCAGATCAATCCGGACGTCGTCGCAGCCTTTCCTATCACACCTTCCACAGAAATCCCACAGTATTTTTCAACTTATGTAGCCAACGGACAGGTTGATTCCGTATTCGTACCTGTAGAGAGTGAACACAGTGCCATGAGTGCGACCATCGGTGCTTCAGCAGCCGGTGCCCGTGCCATGACAGCCACATCATCCTGTGGTCTCGCTTACATGTGGGAAATGCTTTACATTGCGGCTTCTGACAGACTGCCTCTGGCACTGGCACTGGTCAACCGTGCACTGACAGGCCCGATCAACATCAACTGTGACCACTCAGATGCCATGGGTGCAAGAGATGCCGGCTGGATCCAGATCTTCTCAGAGAACAATCAGGAAGCATATGACAACATGGTCATGGCTTTCAGAATTTCAGAGCACAAAGATGTCAGACTTCCGATCATGGTCTGCCAGGATGGTTTCATCATCAGCCATGGTGTGGAAAACATCGAGCTGCTTGAAGATGATGTTGTGAAGAACTTTGTGGGTGAATATCATCCTGAACATTACCTGTTAAATAAAGAAGAACCGCTGGCAGTAGGTCCTTATGCTAATCCGCCATATATCATGGAAGCAAAACGTGCGGGTGTCGGTGCTCTTGAGAATGCAAAACAGGTGATCCTGGATGTTGCAGAAGAATTTGAGAAGATCTCAGGCAGAAAGTACAGCTTCTTTGAAGAATACAGGATGGAAGATGCCGAATATGCCATGGTGATCATGGGAAGTGCTGCCGGTACAGGCAAAGATACCGTTGACAAGCTCCGTGCACAGGGCATCAAGGCCGGCCTGATCAAGGTCCGCATGTTCCGTCCATTCCCTGCATCACAGATCGCAGAGGCATTAAAGAACGTAAAGGTTGTTGCCTGCATGGACAGAACAGAAAGCTTTAACACAGCTCACGGCCCGCTGGGCGCAGATGTTAAGAGTGCCCTTTATGATGAAGGCTACACACCAAAGGTTGTCAATTATGTTTACGGTATCGGCGGCCGTGGCGTAACAGTAGAAAGTCTGACAAGTGTTTATGAAGCCATGATGCAGATCGAAAAAGATGGATGCGTAGGGGAAAGCTACCGCTATCTGTCTCTGAGAGATTAAGGAGGTGCGGACAAGATGGCAAACTTCAAAGAATTAATGGAACGTCCTGAGAGACTGACAGCAGGACACAGAATGTGTGCCGGATGCGGCGGCTCTATCGCTCTGCGTAATGTATTAAAGGCACTGAAACCGGAAGACCATGCAGTGATCTGCAATGCAACAAGCTGTATGGAAGTATCGACATTTATCTACCCATACACCGCATGGCAGGAGTCTTAGATCCATACTGCATTCG
>JBNMJG010000184.1:0-3553 GCA_050873705.1 Coprococcus sp.
CTCAGTGAAGAATTAATGTATGATGCAAAGGGTAAACCGCTGAACAACAATCTTCTGGATTACAAGCTGCCGACAGCCATGGATACACCGGAGCTGAATGTTGAGTTTATAGAACTTCAGGATCCGACAGGACCTTTCGGCAACAAAGCCCTGGGTGAACCGCCGGCTATTCCGGTGGCACCGGCTATCCGAAACGCAGTTTTGCAGGCAACAGGCATTGGTTTTAATCAGCTTCCGATGGAGCCTCAGAGACTGGTGGCAGCATTCAAGGAAAAAGGACTGATATAGGCAGGGGGATGACATTATGTATGATATTGGATCATTTTATGAGGCAGTCAGTGTAGAGGATGCCATCAGGAAATTGCAGGAATGGCCGGATGCAGAGATTATTTCCGGCGGCAGTGATGTTTTGATCAAGATCAGAGAAGGCAAATTAGCAGGCCGATCCCTTGTCAGCATTCACAATATTGCAGCATTAAAAGGGGTGACAATGGAAGAAGACGGAACCCTCGTGATTGGTCCGGGAACGAGTTTTTCTCATATTACGGCGCATCCGCTGGTGCAGCAGCATATTCCGATGCTTGGATATGCCGTTGATCAGGTGGGCGGCCCGCAGATCCGCAACATCGGCACTATTGGCGGCAATGTCTGCAATGGTGTCACCAGCGCGGACAGTGCGTCTTCATTGTTTGCCTACAATGCGATTCTGGAATTGACGGGACCGGAGGGCATCAGACGGGTGCCGATCCGGGAATTCTATACAGGTCCGGGCAAAACCGTGCGCCGTCATGAGGAAGTGATGACAGCCATCCGTATCAGACGCAGGGATTATGAAGGCTACAGCGGATGCTACATTAAATACGGCAAGCGAAATGCCATGGAGATCGCGACCCTGGGGTGCGCTTGTCTTGTGAAGCTGTCATTGGACAAGAAAGTTGTTGAAGACATGCGGATTGCTTACGGTGTGGCGGCACCGACGCCTGTCAGATGTCCGGAGACAGAAAAATCAGTTTCCGGGCAGACTGTTTCAAAGGCATTGCTTCTTCAGACCGGCAAAGGTGTTTTAAATGAAGTGAACCCGAGAACCTCATGGCGTGCCTCAAAGGAATTTCGTCTGCAGCTGGTGGAGGAACTGGCTAAACGTGCCATGGCGCAGGCCATAAGAAATGGGGGAGGTGAAGTCGATGCTTAGGATTATCCATATGAATGTGAATGGCAAAGAGGTGGAGCTGGCCATTGATGACAGAGAATCTTTGCTTGATACTTTGCGTAATCATCTGGGATTGACCAGCGTGAAGAAAGGCTGTGAAGTAGGAGAGTGCGGCGCCTGTACCGTACTGGTGGATGGAGAGGCCATCGATTCCTGCATCTATCTGACTATGTGGGCGGAGGGCAAACACATTCTCACAGTGGAGGGACTGCAGTCACCGACAGGAGAACTCTCAGAGATCCAGCAGGCTTTCGTGGATGAGGCAGCGGTCCAGTGCGGTTTCTGTACACCGGGGATTATTATGTCTGCGGTGGAGATTATCGGAACAGGACGCAAATATACCCGGGACGAACTTAGAAAGCTCATCTCCGGGCATCTCTGCCGCTGTACCGGCTATGAGAATATCTTGAACGCCCTGGAAAAAGTGGTGGGCTATTGATGATGATTCTGTTTAACGGGGCTGACCCAGAATTTCATTAAAAGCCTGGGTGGCCTCGGTCATCTGTTCCTGTGTCAGGGAGGAGTAATTGACCACCAGTATATGCTGCATGGCTTTCTCTGGGTGATAGTAATATTTGGACAGCGGCATAATGCGGATGCCTTTGGCTGCTGCCCGCTGGCAGATGATCTCGTCTGTGAGTTCAGTGTCGATCTTCATCAGAAAATGCAGACCGGCGTCCTCACCTTTGATGGTGACATGATCAGAAAGGGGACTGCTTTTGATGCACTGCAGCAGCATATCCCGCTTGTCGTGATAATGAATACGCAGACGGTTGATGTGTTTTTCAAAGTGTCCTTTGTTGATAAAGGCAGCCAGTGTATATTGTTCAAAATTGGATACCGTGCAGGAATAAAACTGCAGCTTGGCATAATAGGCCTTCACCAGATGTTTCGGCAGTACCATATAGCTGATACGGACGGTGGAGGCCAGTGTGTTTGTAAAAGTATTGATATAGATCACTTTCTCAAGAACATCGATGCTCTGAAGGGTTGGGATCGGCTGGCCGGTCAGACGAAACTCACTGTCGTAATCATCCTCGATAATATAGCGGGAAGGCGCTTTTGAAGCCCATCCGAGAAGTTCGTATCGTCTTCCGATAGGCATGGTGATACCCGTTGGAAACTGATGGGAAGGGGAAATATGAATGACATCGATATTTTTCTCCTCCAGTTCTGAAATCCGGATGCCGCTGTCATCCATGGCAATATAATCACAGTCCACATTGTGGCTGTTGTAAATTTTGGCGATTTTGTGGTAACCCGGATCCTCAATGGCGTATTTCTTGTCAAAACCCAGCAGCTGAATGAGGATACCGTATAAATATTCCGTTCCGGCTCCGATGATAATCTGTTCCGGAGAGATGTGCAGACCGTGAAAATCTTTCAAATGCCTGGCAATGGCTTCACGAAGTTCCAGTGTACCGCCGCAGGGAGGGTTGATCATCAGTTTCTGCTGACTGTCACTGAGTAATTCGCGGATTAACTTTGACCAGATGGAAAAAGGAAAATATTCTGAATCTGTCTGGTTGCTTGTAAAATCTACAGTAAAAGCACTGTTCTCATCCGCATCCGTTGTTGAAAACACAGGCGGGCTGTCAATAGATGAGGAAGAACCATTGTCTTCCTCAAAGGGGTGCATCCGTTCCACAGGAAGAATCGTATGGATATCAGAGACAAAATAGCCCTTTTTGGGGATAGAATAAATATAACCTTCGGCGATTAACTGGGCATAGGCATTCTCAACAGTGATGGTGCTTATGCCCAGATTTTTGGCAAAATTCCGTTTGGACGGCAGTTTCTCTCCCATGGAGAGATTGCCGCATAATATATCATTTCGGATGCATTTATATAAATGTTCATATAAAGAATCTGACCCTGTTCCGGCAAAAGAATAGGTAAGCATCTGGCATGTGACCTCCAATCTGGCCATCTTAAATAATATTAAAATGGCTATTTATTTATGTTCAGATTTCATTATAATGGAAAAAAACTCAGATGTAAACAAAGGAGAACGAAAATCATGGCAGAAAACAGATATGAATTAAATAAACAGTTGGCACAGATGTTAAAGGGCGGCGTCATCATGGACGTTACAACACCGGAACAGGCAAAGATTGCAGAGGCAGCAGGTGCCTGCGCAGTCATGGCGCTGGAGAAAATTCCGGCAGATATCCGTGCAGCCGGCGGTGTAGCCAGAATGAGCGATCCGAAGATGATTAAAGAAATCCAGCAGGCAGTTTCTATTCCTGTTATGGCTAAATGCAGAATCGGCCATTTTGTAGAGGCACAGATTCTGGAAGCCATCGAGATTGACTATATCGATGAGAGTGAAGTGCTGTCTCC
>JBNMJG010000185.1:0-3552 GCA_050873705.1 Coprococcus sp.
ATACAGACCTGGTCAAAAGATGCGTGGTTTTCTGCGGAGATTCTTTATGCGTTCTTCAGTTTACTGATGGTATCCAGAAGATAATCGGTAAATTCAGCTGCACTTGCATCCTCTTCCCGTGTCGTTACCACCAACTTTTTCTCTGTTACAGTACATATCTCCAATGCTTCCTCCAGAATACGGTTGCGGTCTGCATAGCCGATATGTACCAGCATCTGTCCGATAGCACGGATCAGACTGCAGGGATTTGCATAGGCACCTCTGCCGTGGGACATCAGATAGGGTGCGGTACCGTGGATGGCTTCAAATAAAGCATAACGGTTGCCGATATTAGATGAAGAAGCTGTTCCGAGACCACCCTGATGTTCCGCAGCCACATCTGTGACGATATCGCCGTAAAGGTTTGGCAGAACAATGACTTCGATGCCCTGATTGAAATCCGGGTCCAACATCTTAGCACACATTGCATCCACCAATCTTTCCTGAATCTCGATTTCAGGATACTCCTTGCCCACACGTCTCACTGCTTCGATGAAGTTGCCGTCTGCCAGTTTGACGATATTTGCCTTTGTAACGATGGTTACATTGTGTTTGCCGTTCTTTCTGGCAAATTCAAAGGCAGCTCTGGCAATTCTTTCACTGCCCTGTTTTGTCTGAACTTTGAAATCCACTGCCAGATCTTCATCCACCTGAATACCTTTATTTCCCCAGATGTATTCGCCCTCAATATTCTCACGGAAAAATGTCCATTCTATATTGTGTGACTTAATGTTGATCGGACGGACAGCCGCAAACAGATCCAGGCTGCGTCTTAAAAGGGAGTTGGCAGAAACAAGATTCGGAAGGCCTTCTCCGGCTCTCGGTGTTGTCATTGGTCCTTTTAACAGCACATGACATTTCTTAATTTCTTCCAGACATTCTTCCGGCAGACTGTTCATCTTTGCCACTCTGTTTTCAATGGTCATACCCTCAATCGGTCTGATCTCGATTCGACCCGAAGCAATTTCTTCTCCCACAAGTTCATGCATGACATCCAACGCCAATGGCATAAGAAGTGGTCCGATACCGTCTCCCGGCATAATGCCTACAACAATTTTGTCAAGCTTTGAAAAATCCAAAGGCTTTTCTTCCTGTTTCATCCGGTCAATTCTCTGATAATCCTCATTGATTAATGCTGCAAATTTTTCCTGGGCAGCTTTTACACTTTCTTCTCGTCCCATGTTCCTTCCTCCATTTCTGACACTCAACATTGTCTTTCTTTTGATACAATCACTATAGCATTTCTGATAGTCAAAACGCCAATTCCCTTACTCTATCATGTCATTAACAAAGTGCATATCTGACATCTTCTCTGCACGGCCGGTATCTTCCCTGATACCTGACATAGCCGCCTAAGCAACCAGAGCGTACACACCCACTGCCGCCAGAATGGCAAGCACTGCCAGCGCAATAAAAGATACCGCAAAAAGTTCAATAAAAATTTTATTCTGAGGAAAACGTTCCTCTGAATTCTCCTGCTGAGCCACGCCGGCCATAATCAGGGCACCGGTTGTTGAAATCGGTGTAAATCCGGCAACTGTTCCGCCAATGACAATGACAGATACAAGCTGAATAGCATCCATGCCTGTTGCCGCTGCCAGTTTACCGGCAGTCGGAATCAATGTCGGAAATACAACCCCAAGGCCGGAGCTGAAGAAAGACATCAGACCTGATACAATGGCCATGATCGGCGCTGCTGTTTTGACACCCATAATAGATTCCAAAGCAGATACCATGATGTCAATCCCCCCTGACAGTGAGATGACATTCATCAGCATACCCACACCCATAACCATCAGAATGACATTCCATGGTACACCGGCGATGGCTTTTTTCTCATTGCCGCAGCCCAGCACGATCAGAATCGTACCGATCAGAAAGCCTGTCAGACCCACATTCCACGAAAAGAAAAGTACACCCACAGCAAGAATCAAAAGACCTGCCAGAGACATCCACTGCTTAAGGGTAAATGCAGGCAGTTTTTCCCTTTCTCCAACAACCGTCGTTTCATCCACTTTCCAGCCTTTATAGTACACATAGACCAGTACAACCACGACAATGGCAGTCATCGAAAGAGCCAGCATAATTGGTACTGTATTGCCCACCATTCCCTGTTCTTCCATCAGATTTCTCACAACAGCCGCTTCCGGTGTCAGAGGACTCATACGCCCAGACATAACACCAAGATCTCCGATAACCGCTGTCATAATCGGATTAATGCCTGCTGAAACGGCAACAGGAATGGCGATAACCGGAATAATTGTCAATGACGGGATAGCCCCGGGGCCAGCCGCACTGATCAGAAATCCCAGAACAAACATCACGAAAGGAATAGCACGGGCCGGTACCAGATTGACAATCTTCTTTGCCATAAGTTCCAGTGTGCCGTTGCCGTTAATAATTGCAAAAAGATAGGTCACTCCCACCATCTGAATAAAGAGGGATGTGCCGAATCCGCCGACCACATCTTTGACTGTAATGGCATCTCCAAAAGCGATGGTAAGGATCATGGCGAAACCGATGCTCAAAATACCTACATTGGCATTTCTCGCAAAACCAATGACAATCGCTGCAATGAGTAAAATAAGTGAAAGCAGTCCAAGATTCATGCTATACCTCCTTAAAAACAAGGCAAACCGGGCTGCCTGTGTGAATAATATTCAAAGTCGGAATGAGCTGTCCTGTTACAGCATCAAAATCAAATTCAATAATCGTATCGCTGTCTTCGTTGGCTACATAGCATTTGCCGTCTGGGCCGAAGCAGAAGAAACGCGGTGTCTTGCCAAGGCATGGATAAAAACCTGTATTTCTCATATAGCCTGTCACAGGGTCAATGCGGTACACCGCAATGCTGTCTGTATAGCGGTTGGATACAAGTACAAATTTGCCGCTTGGGTCTACCACCACTTCGCTGGCATCTGAATAACCTGTTTCAGTTTCTGGTACCGTAGACAATTCCTGTCTCGGTATCAGCTCGCCACTGTTTTCATCAAACTGGAAATACAGCACTTTGTTGCCTTTTTCTTCACACATATACACCCATTCGTTATTCGGATGGACTGCTGCATGTCTCGGCTCATCCCATGTCCGGGCCATAAAACGGGATGTTTCCGTAAAACTGCCATTTTCATGGTTGTATTTCAATGCACGCATCTGACCATAACCGTTGATGCGGCCCTGTGCACAGGCAAACAGATAATCACCGCTCTTATTCCACAGGCACTGGTGAATCATGGACACCTGTCCATCCTCTTTACCCTCATAGGTGTACTTTTCTTTCACTTCACCAAGGGAACCGTCTGCCTGACGCTCAATGGTATAAAGGGTACCTCCCTGAAGTGTTGCTACAATAACATAACGGTTGTTTTTATCCACTGTCACATCCACCGGATTTTTTCCGCCGATATCAATGGTATTTAAGTGAGCCAGTGTACCGTCTTCGTGAATTTTGTAACTGCTGACTTTTGTAAAATCACCATGAACAGAATATAAATATTCACCTGTCCGGTCCAT
>JBNMJG010000186.1:0-3510 GCA_050873705.1 Coprococcus sp.
ATGTCTGTGCACCTTTTAAAAGTACATTGGGAAGCATGATCGACGCATTGGAAGCAGGTGCAGATACCCTGGTTATGACCATGGGATTATGCCGTCTGGGCTATTATGGTGAACTTCAGGAACAGATTATCCGTGATCTCGGCTATGATTTTGAGATGATCAATCTGGCAGAATACACAACAGGTAAGAATAGAGATTACCTGAAGGCGCTGCGCCGGATCAATCCGAAGATGAGTCTGGCCAAGTTTACACTGGCAGCTGCAGAAGGCCTGAAGATGGTGGAATACATCGATGAGATCGAGGCAGAATATTACAAGAATTGTGGTTTTGAGCTCAACAAAGGCGATTATAAGAAAGCACTGGACAGATTTTATCTGGCAATGAATATGGCAAAATCCAAGAAGGATGTGGAAGAGGGATATCGTGAAGCAAAACGTGAATTTAACCGTATTCCGATTGATAAGCCGGAGCAGCCTTTAAGAGTGGGCATTGTCGGAGAATATTTTACTATTATGGATCCTTTCTCCAACCTGGATCTGGAACAGAAGCTGGCGGATATGGGAGTGGAGGTTCACCGCTGGATGAATATTACCAACAGAAATCTGCATTATAAGGGACAGAAGAATCTTGGCGTTCAGATTGCCGAGTATTGCCAGTATGAGATGGGGCCGACATCCACAGCCAACATCTGGTGTGCGAAGAATTATGCAGTTAATGGGTTTGACGGCATTATCCACGTGAAATCCGCAGGCTGTACACCGGAGATCGATATCATGCCGATCCTCCAGAATATCAGTGCAGATTATAAGATCCCGGTATTGTACCTGACTTACGATTCCCAGACAAGTGATACGGGACTTGAGACCCGTGTGGAAGCATTTTACGATATGATAAGTATGAGAAAGAAGGTTGTCTAAATGGAAGAGGCATATCTTGGCGTTGATATAGGTTCAATTTCGACCAAAGGTGTTATTATAGATAAAGATTACAAGATTCTGGCCAGTGAATATATCTGGACAGAGGGCGACCCGATGGGTGCAGCAAGAAAACTGATCGAGCTTCTGGAGAAGCAGTTTGACAAAGAGAAATACCAGATTGTGGCAACCGGTACAACCGGCAGTGCCAGAAAGCTGGTAGGTGCCATGCTGGGCGCAACGATGGTGAAGAATGAGATCACAGCCCATGCAGTTGGAACAACCACGCTTTATCCGGATGTACGTACCATCCTTGAGATCGGCGGACAGGATTCCAAGATTATCCTTGTGGAAAACGGTGTTGCTGTGGATTATGCCATGAACACATTGTGTGCAGCGGGAACAGGTTCTTTCCTTTCAAGCCAGGCTAAGCGTCTTGGTGTGGAAGTCGAAGATTTCGGCAAGATCGCCCTGACATCCAAACACCCGACTCAGTTAGCTGCAAGATGTACGGTCTTTGCGGAATCTGATCTGGTGCATAAGATTCAGATGGGACATACGAAAGAGGATATTATTGCCGGTCTCTGCCGTTCCGTTGTCAACAATTATCTGAACAATGTGGGCAAAGGCAAGAAGATTGTTTCACCGGTTGTATTCCAGGGCGGTGTCAGCAAGAATATCGGTGTTGTGGAGGCCTTCAAGAAGGCACTGGGATGTGACATCATCGTGGATGAGAACGGACATCTCATGGGTGCTCTCGGTATTGCCATTCTGGCCGGAAAAGGCAATAAGAAGAAAGTCTTTGATTTCTCTGTTGAAGATATGGTATTTAAGACAAGAGAGATCAACTGCGGACGCTGTCCGAATAATTGCGAGATCATCTGTGTATACAGAGATGACATGCTGATCGATTCATGGGGCAACCGATGTGACAAAGGTGCCCTCAAAGCGGGCACACGTACCGGCGTCAAATAGCAAAAAGGCATTTCTCTTTATCGGGAAATGCCTTTTGTACGTTTTGAACAGCCGGAAGGATGTTCTGTTTATTAATGATATTCTTTCTGCAGGGAGAAACCGCGGCCGCGAACTTCACGGACTTCATTGATGGTAATGAAGGCGTTGGGGTCGATGGCACGGATCAGCTCCTGAAGCTTGAAAAGCTCACGGGGGGAGACAACCGTCAGCACAGCATAGGTTGGCTGGCCGGTATAACCGCCTTCGATAGAAAGAAGGGTTGTTCCGCGATCCAGATCCGTCTGGATCCTTTTGTTGATCTGCTGATATTCGGGACTGATGATCTTCAGCTGAATCTGACGTTTGCCGTTGATGAGCAGACGATCCAGGATAACGGTGTAAAGAACAACCAGCAGAATGCCGTAGAGCACCTGTTCCCTGTCAGAAATAAAAATCTGCAGGATGAGTATGCCGAAATCGAATAAATACAGACTGACGGAAACCGGGAAACCGAGCTTCTTCTCGATGACAAGAGGCGGAATATCCATACCGCCTGTGGAGGCACCGGCCTGAATAACGAGGCCGAGGCCGATACCGATACCTGCACCGGCAAAAAGGGTAGCAAGCATCCTGTCGTCTGTCAGAGGGCCTACACGGCTGGCCAGCAGCTGCAGAATGCTTAAGAAAAACGGATACTCAAATGTGCTGAGGATCGTTGTCAGGGCAAATGCCTTGCCAAGGACCCAGGCACCGAGAAGAAACATGGCAATATTGAAGACGTAGACAAAGGCCGTGATCGGTATATGGAACATATATTGGCCGAAAAGTGCCAGACCTGTAGTACCGCCTGTGATCAAATTATTCGGCAGTATGAAAAATGCTACGGCAAAACTGTAGATCAGATTGCCCAGAGAAATAATTAGAAAATTGTGAATTGCTTTTTGCATGGTATGCTGCTCCTTTGCTGTGATAAAACAAAAAAGGAAGATGGATAAAATCCATCTTCCTTAAAATATGTGATAAAAGATATTCCGTTGTTTAAATGCGTGATATAATAGACACATAGAAAAACCTTCTTTTAAACAAGTAATAGTCATTAACGGGTTTAGTTTACACCAAAATATGACAAATGTAAATATGATTTTTTGAGGGAGACAGATCATGAATAAAAAAACCGAAAAGAAAAGGATATCAAGCTGTGATATATGCATGAATTATACCTATGATGAAGATTATGAGTGCTATACCTGTGAAGTAGATTTAGATGAAGATGAGATGGCCCACTTTATGCAGGATACGTATTATAACTGTCCGTATTTTCAGATGGGGGATGAGTACAAGATTGTGCGTAAACAGATGTAGTGCAGCAGCGGCCGATAGATACAAAAGGACTGCCGATTTGATGACAAAAGATTTATGTAAAGCTTTGATCATCGAACCGGCAGTCCTTTTATGGAATCAATTCAAATCGAAGATGTCTGTTCATACTAAATACTAAAGGTTCACATACAGGACATCATGGTCTGTGTATGGCAGAAACTTATTCAGGACATCATTGGTAGCCAATGTCAGGCTAGAAGTGTTGATGCATGGATGGCATCCGATCACTGGCTGATCGACAACTTCCTGATCCATGACAAGC
>JBNMJG010000187.1:0-3505 GCA_050873705.1 Coprococcus sp.
AACTATACTTTCATTTTATCATATATTCAACAAATTGCAAGTTGTTTTAACAAAATTTTTTAGTTTATAAAAATTTTTTTGTTATTACATTCCATTTAAATACCTAATATTACCTTTTTTTAATTAACAATTTGAATTAATAATCCTTCAGATTGAATTTGAATTAATACAATGATGTTAATTGATTGTCAATTTCTTATAACGAGATGAAACACGCTTTGCGAGTTTCACTCGTTATCGCGATATTCGGCAAGGCCTCATGCAAGCATGGGCTTTGCCTCATTATCCGCGTAAATAAAAAAGATGCGACAACTCAAAGATCTTTTATCTTCTGCTATCGCATCTTTGCAATCATGCTTATTTTATTTTAACTACTGTAAGCTGACATGATAAGCATAATTCTCATATGTGCTTGTCAGTCCGCTGCCGTCCAACAGGTGCGTGATCGTCCCATCATAGGCACTATTGATTCTGTCCACGGCATCATCATCCAGCATTTCCGCATATTTGTCTGTATCCTTTGCCTCACAGACAGGTATCGGCTGAATCTCGTCATTATACCAGTTCAGGTATACCGGTGTCACTGTAAAGCTCTGGATGGATGTCTCACCAAAATCATTGCGTGCAATACTGAAATCAAATACAGCACTGATATCTGTGTCCTTCTCACTGGATGCATAGGTTTCTCCGGAAAGCAGAGCGCCCATTCCATAAAGCACCAGACAGTTTCTTGTTGTACCACCGGCTTCATCTGTTACAGATATTTTTTCAACAGGCTTCATCACTCTGGAACCTGTCCCCAATATCAAATCTGCGCCGGCCTGACACAATTTCTCAGCCAACACCTTCTGATCACTTTCAATACTGTCAGATTCCACACTGCCGAAATTCAGCATAACAACAACCAGATCAGTCTCCGCTTTCATTGCAGAAATACGTGTGCACAATGTTTCCACAGACTGCTCATCATAATTATTCAGCGTATTCAGCACACAGGCTGCATCCGAAGCCAATTCCAGATCATTGGTTGAATTGGTATAACCAATAAAACCGATATTCACACCGTCAATGTTCTGGGTATAATCTGTACTGCCGTCAGCAGTGGCTGCGGCACCCACATGCGCCAAACCAGCCTGATCTAGATAACCAATGGTAGAAACTAATCCTTCTGCATCACTGTCCAGTGCATGATTGGTCGCAATGTTTACAAGGGAAACTCCTGCTGACTTCAGATTATCCGCCAATACTTCCGGTGAATTATAACGGCCGTCTTCCGTACTGTAGCCATAGTACTCATCTGAATGGCCATTGTACTGTCCAGCCAGAGTCGTCTTCAATGTGGCAACAGCATAATCTGATGCTTGGAACAGATCCTTTACATACTGAAAATCATTGCTGAAATCAAAGCTCTCGTTCTCACTGTCGTAAGCTTTCTCCAGTACAGACTGCTGACAAAGGATATCACCTGCTGCTGCAAGGTCAATGGAAGCAGAATAATCTTTGTTCGCCATATTCTGAACCATATGTTCCACCGACAAACTCCCGGCATCTTCTGATGCTTTGGCATTGCTTCCTGTACCACTGCTGCTTTGATTCACAATAGAAGGATTAATCTGTGATGCATAATCAGCCTTCACGTTCTCTGAGTATTTGTCACAGAGAACGAAAAGTCCGATAAAAAACACCGCCGCCACAAGAACAACAAGTAATTTTTTAATTTCTTTCATAGGCAATTAGTGAAGCTGCTTTGCCAGTTCTTCAGCACCAGCCTCCAGTGCCTGGTCAATACCAGCCGGATTCTTGCCGCCTGCCTGAGCCATATTCGGACGGCCGCCGCCGCCGCCGCCAACAAGCTTAGCCACTGCTTTGATCAGATTTCCGGCATGTGCACCCTTCTTCATAGCGCCGTCTGTTGCCATAGCAAGAAGACTTACTTTGCCGCCATTTTCAGATGCCAGAAGAATAACACCGTCACCAAGCTTTGTCTTCAGCTGATCGCCCAGATTCATCAGTTCCTGCATATCAATATCTTTGACATGTACCGGCAGGAAGGAAACACCATTCACATCCTTCACCTGATTCATCACATCGCCCATGGCATCTTTGGCCATCTTATTCTTCAGCTGATTATTCTCTGCTGTTAATGACTTAATCTCTTCATGGAGACCCTCGATACGTTTTACAAGCTGAGCAGGATCACATTTTGCAGCCTTGGCAGCCTCATGAAGTTCCTTTTCAACTTCCTTGTAATACTTGAATACACCGTTGCCTGTCAGGGCTTCGATACGACGAACGCCTGCTGCAACACCTGTTTCTGAAAGAATCTTGAATGCAGCAATAGAAGCTGTATTGTCTGTATGTGTACCGCCGCAAAGTTCTTTGGAGAAGTCACCCATGGATACAACACGGACATTGTCACCGTATTTTTCGCCAAAGAGTGCCATAGCACCTGTCTTCTTGGCATCTTCAATGCTCATAACCTTTGTCAGGACAGGAAGGCCCTTTGCAATTTCTTCATTTACAATGGCTTCAACTCTGTCCAGCTCTTCCTGTGTCAGTGCAGAGAAATGTGTAAAGTCAAAACGCAGTTTGTCCTGATTGTTGAAAGAACCTGCCTGCTCTACATGGGAACCGAGAACAATTCTCAGTGCCTTCTGCAGCAAATGTGTTGCACTGTGGTTCTTGGCTGTGTCGCTTCGCTGTTCTTTGTTGATGGCAAGCTTCACAACGTCGCCTTTCTTGAACATACCGCTTGTCACAACCCCGATATGACCGATCTTGCCGCCCAGAAGTTTAACAACATCCTTAACCTCAAATGTACCTTCAGGACCTGTGATCACACCTGTATCTGCCATCTGACCGCCGCTTGTTGCATAGAAAGGTGTCTCTTCTGTGAAGATCGTACCTGTCTGACCGTCTGTCAGGGCATCTGTCAATTCTGTCT
The DNA here is from genome assembly GCA_050873705.1 of Coprococcus sp. Taxonomy (GTDB): domain Bacteria; phylum Bacillota; class Clostridia; order Lachnospirales; family Lachnospiraceae; genus Coprococcus_A. The sequence continues at coordinate 2,945 of JBNMJG010000187.1, forward strand.
CTGTTGTCAGAACAGTGATCGGTGATTCACACTCTGTCTTATCGTAACCTACGAATACGCTTGTCACTGAAGGATCGATTTCATCATAAACAGTGGCATCCTTGCCCATGTAATTGGATACCTTACGGGCATCTCTTGCTTTCTGGCGCTGTTCCTGCATACATGCTGCAAAGCCTTCTTCATCAATATCATAACCCTTTTCCTCAAGGATCTCCTTTGTCAGATCCATTGGAAAACCATAAGTATCATAAAGTTTGAATGCATCTGCACCATCAAGCACTTTCTTGCCTTCAGCTGACAGCTTTTCTTCCATCTCATTCAGAATGCTGAGACCCTGATCAATGGTCTTGTTGAATTTATCTTCTTCCTGTGTCAATACATTAAAGATAAATTCCTTCTTCTCTTCCAGTTCAGGATAACCGTCTTTGGATGTCTCAATGACTGTTTCACTGAGTTTTGCAAGGAACTTGCCTTCGATACCAAGGAGTCTGCCGTGTCTTGCTGCTCGTCTGATCAGACGACGAAGTACGTAACCGCGGCCTTCGTTGGATGGCATAATAC
>JBNMJG010000188.1:0-3486 GCA_050873705.1 Coprococcus sp.
CCCCTCATTTACAATTTTATATTCCTTCATGCCTGTCAGACACAATTCTCCGCCTCTTTCCGGATAAAAGTGGACTGTTCCGGATGTAGGCTTTGTCTTGGCACAGATAATATCCAAAAGTGTTGTTTTGCCTGCACCATTGGGTCCGATAAAAAAATGAATGCTGTGACGTCTGACATTGATATCCACATCCGTCAGTGCTTTAAAACCATCAAACACAACAGATATATGGCGAATACTCAAAACCGTATCTTTCTTCTCCAATTAAGCCGCCTCCTTTGCTGTTTTCTTTGTCCGACGGATCCATGCCGGAATCTGATCTCTGAAAAGTCCTACGATGCCGCCCTTGAAAAAGACAATGGTCACACAGAAGATCAAACCGATAATATACTGCCAGATGTCTGCCAGAGAACCGGAGCTTAAATTGTACTCGCAGAGATTGATAAAAAATGCGCCGATGATGGCTCCGATAATTGTTCCTCTGCCGCCCACAGCAACCCATATGATCATGGTGATCGAATAGGAAATTGTCATCTGGGACGGGGTGATGCTGCCGTTGAAGTTGACATACAGTGCACCTCCCAGGGCTGCCAGTACAGCAGAAAATGTATAAATGAAATTTTTGTAGTTATTCACACAGTAGCCGGAAAAATAGGTTCTGTTTTCACCATCTCTGATGGCGATCAGCAATTTTCCGAATTTGCTCCCCACCAGCCATGAAGCCGCAATATACACGATTATCAATACCACCAATGCAATCCAGAACAGCATCATAAGATTCCCTTTATTCGCCGCACCCCGGGTTTTTCCAAGAAGAGATGTAAAATCCGTAATACCGTTATTGCCGCCTGTATACTTGGAATTCGCTATAAACAGTGAATAAGCTGCCCATGTCAATGCCTGGGTAATGATGGAAAAATAAACACCTTTAATCCTGCTCCTGAAAACAAAAAAGCCGATCACCGCAGCCAGAAGTCCCGGTATAAAAAGCATCAGGATAAAAGTCAGCGGCAGTGATAAAAACGGACGCCAGAACAGCGGAAGTTCTTTCAGACCGCCGGTCTGCATAAAATCTGTCAATGCACCGCCATTATCCCGGAGTCTCAGATACATTGCCATACAATAACCGCCCAGGCAAAAGTAAATGCCATGGCCGAGACTGAGCATCCCCGTATAACCCCAGATCAGATCCAGTGCAATGGCAACAATGGAAAAACAGATGCATTTTCCAAGAAACTGTACCAGGGACGTGGATGAAACCAGGAATGGAACGGCAGCCAGCACAATGGCTATTGCCGCAAAGCAAATATGTTTTTTCTTCGTCTTCATGTCTTTCATCCTCCTACTCTTCGTCCAGACTTCTGCTTCTGATGACAAACAGACCCTTTGGTCTGAACTGCAGAAAGACGATAATAATCAATAATACAATGGCTCTCGCAATTGAAGCTCCCTGATGTGCTTCAATGATGATACTTGAAAAACCGATGATCACTGCACCGATCACTGTACCAAGAAGATTGCCCACACCGCCCAGTACAACTGTCATAAAAGAATAAACAATATAATTCTGACCTACTGTGGAATCAACAGATCCGAGTAATGCAACAGAGCATCCGGCAATGCCTGCCAGACCGGAACCGATACCAAATGTCAGACAATCAATTTTTCTTGAATTAATGCCCATACACTGTGCCATGGAACGGTTCTGCATAGTAGCCCTCATTTTCGCACCAAATGAGGTTTTATTCATTAAAAGCCAGACACCCGCCAGACAAAGTGCAACTAAAGCGATAATAAATATTCGATTATAGGCAAATGTACATGCGCCAACCTTAAGACCGCTCTTCAAAAAGGCTGGTGCATTCACATTCACCCCCTGGGAACCAAAGATACTTCTTGCAGCCTGCTGGAGAATCAGACTGATTCCCCAGGTTGCAAGAAGGCTGTCGATTTTTCTTCCATATAATCGTGTGATCAGGACTTTTTCAAATACACAGCCCAGCAAAAATGTCACTGCAAATGCTGCCGGAATGGACAGCAGATAGGCAATACTTCCATTGCCTCCCATGAGCTCCTGCATCACATAGGTGGTATAAGCGCCAATCATGACAAATTCACCATGTGCCATATTGATCACGCCCATCAGGCCGAATGTCACCGCCAGACCTAACGCCACCAGTAAATAAATAGAACTCAGGCTCAGACTATTAAATATTGTGTTCATTATCTCTGCCATATCTGCATACCTCCCGACACTCCTTTATTCTTCCAGTGGTTTAATACCTGCTGCTACTGCCCAGTCATAAGTCTGTAAATACGGATCCGGTTCAACCGGTGCATCTGTAGAATATACTTCATAGATCAGTCCGTCATCTTTTACTTCACCGATGCGAACAGTTTTAGCAAGGTGGTGATTGCTTCCGTCGATGGTTACCGTTCCTTCGGGTGCATCATAGGAAATGCCGCCCTCTTCAATAGCTGCCAGTACATCATCCACTTCAAAACTGTTGGCTTTCTCTACTGCTGCTTTCCAGAGATAAACCGCATCATAAGCTGCCTCTGCAGGGTCTGATGTCACTCTGTCTTCGCCGTATTCCTTTTTGTAAGCTTCAACAAACTCTTTGTTTTTCTCTGTATCTGTTGTCTCATAATAGTTCCATGATACAAGATGTCCCTTCAGGATGTCCGCTCCGATGGTTGCCACCTCTTCTTCCGCAATGGAGAAGGACATGGTCATGTATTTGTCACTTGTATAATTTTTCTCCGACATCTGTTTGAAGAAGGAAACATTGCCTGTACCATTCAAAGTATTGATGATCACATCCGGCTGTGCGGCTTCAATCTTTGCGATGATAGCTGCAAAATCTGTCTGATCCATATCCGCATATTCTTCTCCCACAACCTCAAGTCCTGCTGCATCCAGCTGTGCCTGGATGATCATATTGGCTGTTCTCGGGAAAACATAATCAGAACCCAGTAAGAAAAACTTTTTATATCCCTTATCGATCAGGTACTCAATGGCCGGTACGATCTGCTGATTCGGGGCTGCACCTGTATAAACAATATTGGAAGAGGACTCCATACCTTCATACTGAACCGGATAAAATAACAGAGCATCATAATCCTCGAAAATAGATTTAACGGCTTTTCTTGATGAAGATGTCCAGCATCCGAAAACTGTTGAAATACCATCCTGATCCACCAGTTTCTCTGCCTTGCTTGCAAAGGTAGAAGGATCCGATGCACCGTCTTCTTCCTGATACTCAATCTGCTTGCCGAGAATACCTCCGGATTCATTGATTTCCTTAATTGCCAGTTTTTCTGCATCCAGAACCGACTGTTCTGAAATAGCCATGGAACCCGTCATGGAATGAAGTAATCCCACCTTCACGGATTCTTTACTGCTGCTTCCCGATCCGGAACCGCATCCGGTCATAAGCACCATGGACAAAGCAAGTACCGCTGCAGCTGCCGCATTCATCACTC
>JBNMJG010000189.1:0-3482 GCA_050873705.1 Coprococcus sp.
GTTATATGCGTATACAGTGACACCGAATGAATCTCTGAGAATATTTCTTGAGGAGATGGAGGAAAAGGTGCCTTCTGATCTGGTGATTTCCAATGTTACGGCCAACGGTACAGAGGTATCCTTCCAGTTTACTGTAAATGACAAGAATGAGGCAGCGAAGCTTCTGACACAGATGCGGACATTTGAGAGCCTTTCAGATGTGACAACATCCGGTCTGGAAGAGAGCGACAACGGCGAAGTAACCATGCTTGTGGTGGGGACTTACGCACAGCCGGCGGCCATTGACAGCAGTGCACAATAAGGAGTAAAGTATGAAGACAAAATTATCAAAAATGTCGATGAGAGACAAAAGAATATTGCTGATGCTTCTGGGCATTGTGGTCTTTGTACTGGGTTATTTCCTTGTATTTCAGCCGCAGATGGCCAAAGCGGAAGAGATTGAAGCACAAAATGTTCCTCTCAGAGAGAAGTTGAATCAGTTAAAAGAGATTGAGGAGAATCAGGATTATTATATCTCCGAAACAAACAAATACAACCAGCGTGTGACAGACTATACCAACATGTTCCCGGCAGATGTGAAGGAAGAAGACGCAGTATTGCTGGGCAAAGGTATGGAAGACAAGCTGGGAATGTGGATTTTCAAGATGGATTTTGCAGATCAGGAGTTTGTGGCATCCCTTGATACTTCCGGTCTGAACAACGGTTCAGAGGGAGATGACAGTACACTGTCAGAGCAGGCCAACCAGCCGACACAGGATCAGATCAATGAGATTGAAGGGGTAGATGAGACAGAAACAGATACATCGGCTGCACCGGATGGGATTGATCTTAACAGTGTGGCGCTGTATCGTGTGAAGAATACCATGGAATTTAACGGTACATATCAGGAATTGAAGGATCTGGTAGATTATCTGGCAGCTGATGCCAGCCGTCTGACCATCGACAGCGTGGATGTGGATTTCTCTGCTTCTACAGGTGATCTTGGCGGTACAGTGGTTGTCAATATGTATTCAATGACAGGTACAGGACGTACGTATACAACACCGGATATCAGCTCCGTTGTACTGGGCAATCATAACCTTTTCGGCACCCTTACAACAAGCAGCAGGAAGAATTCTGACAACAGCAGCACTAATAACAGCGGCAGTGACAACAACACTGACAATGGCAGCGGCGGCAACAGCAGCAATGAGAGCGGTTCGTCAGACAATTCAGATAATACACAGTAATCATCATTTAGAGGGGAGCCATATCGTGCCCCTCTATCTGTGTTTTCAGTCGTGATTCAGAATGGGTGTCATGATGGATATACGGCATGATCCAATGGCACAGACAGCAGAAGGAAAAGAAAGGAGAAACGGCCAATGAAAAAGCACAATTTAATGAACGACAACACCGGTATGACACTGCTTGAGCTGATCATTGCCGTGAGCATCTTTGCCATAGCAGCAGCAGTTCTTCTGCAGTCCTTTGTGACATCCAGCAGGGTGAATAAAAAGTCATCTCTTTATCTGAATGCCTCCACAGCGGCCCAGAATGTGATGGAAGCTGTCAAGGGCAAGGATTTCGGGGATCTGTCTTTGGCATTTAATTATCCCGTAGATCCCGCAACAAATACGCTGCGGCTGGATTTTCTGAATGATCAGCTGGGCGGCTACAGAAGCGGATCGCTGACGATGAAAGAGGTTTTGAAGGACAACGGCACGTACAAGGATGTACGTCTTTATCGTTCTTCAGATAAAGATACATCCCAGGTAACGGCCTCTGTGATTTCAACAGATAACGGCAAAACCTATACCTTTAATCCGAGAACAAAGGGCGCCAACCAGTCAAAATATTATTTCCAGATTGCAGGAATGGAAGTGGGTAATCAGACATTTGATGCACTGGTTACATTTGACGGCAGTAAGGATTCCGGCTATAAGAAAAAGACAAGCAGCAACAAGGAAATGGGCAAGAATGATTATGAAGTGCCGAACATTTCAAAGCTGGATACGGACAGCAATGCTTTCCTGATCATGCCTCTGAACTGGGACGAGAATGCCATGAAAAACATGGTTGCTGAGCAGGCGCTTCGTGCAAGGAATTTGTACCCGAATGATATTCCGCAGGGTGAGGGGGCTCTTCTTGATGTGAACGATGTCTATCAGCACACCAAAAGAACACTTTATATCAAAGTGGAAGAGAGCGGCGGCACGGTCAAGGCTTCCGCAAAATATACATTAAGTGCTTATGATTATAAGAAAAAGAACGGTAAAGAATACGAGACTATGTCCATCTGTCCGTGCAAGGGCAAAAGGGATGGCCAGAATGGATGTTTCTGTACATATGAAAGTGCTTATGTGCCTTTTTACAGTTCAGAAGCCGGTGCAGAGTTAAAGAATCTGTTTGTTTTCTATTATCCGAACTATAATTCTACAAGTTCCGCCAGTCCGCTGGATGAGATCGTTTTTGAGAATACAGACAATTATCCGGTGCAGCTGTATGTGGCAAAGCAGCGCCCGGACAGTACATCAGGAGATCTGACATCTGCGGATCAGACTTCCGGTGGAACAGGAACATCCGGTGCTGCGGCAGGTCAGGCAGCAACAGATGAAAGTGACAAAACAGGTGAAAGTGAAGTGACTTCAGGACCGACATCGAAGCAGGAACAGGATTACAGAATGTCTCTGACGGTGAAGGAGTGTCCGGCAGCCAGGGGACAGATCAACTGGAATACAAATCCGAGTTTGTACAGAGCCACAACCGTGCTTCGAACAAATCTGGATTACAATATCAGCAATCTGGATGATGTGTTGGACAGAACATCAGTCAATCAGATGAAGCTGACTTATCAGGCTGTGACGAAAGCCGGTGCCAATGAGAAAAAGGTAACAGGCAAGAATGCCAGACAGGTATTGTCTGTGAACGGTCTGGATGACAAGGAAAGCGAAGATCGTATTTATACAGCAAAAGTTGAGATTTATAAAGCAGGTGCAGCAAACAATAATTTCCCGGAGAGTGACCGGCTGATCACATTAGACGGTGCCAAGGAAAATTAATGAAAGAGACGGAGAAAAGAATGAAAGATAATCGTGGTTTTTCATTGATCAATGTAATCATTGCAGTGGCCTTTATCGGGATTATGGGGATGCTGGTATTGTATCTGGCACTGCATAATTATCAGATGAAGATCAGCGGCATCAAAGGAAAAGACAGTTTTTATACAGCAGAACAGGCATTGGAAGAGATCCGTCTGGGACTGCAGCAGGATGTAGGCGATGCCATGTCCAGGGCTTATATCAAAGTCATGGAGACTTATAATGTCAACAGTGATTCCAACGATGTCGCTCTGGATGAAGCAAGACAGGCAGCTTTCGAAAAAGGTTTTCTGGAAGAACTTCAAAAGAGCGTTCAGACATCCGAACAGAACGGAACAAAAGAGACTGCTCAGACAGGACAGTATTCTATGGCACATCTCAAGGCCTATGTGGATCTGGACA
>JBNMJG010000190.1:0-3460 GCA_050873705.1 Coprococcus sp.
TCGCAATGCTGTCATAAAGTGCCTGCTCATCTGCCAGATCGTGCAGTGTCACCTTGCAGGATGTCTTCGCTGTGACGTTGGCTGTCAATTTCTCAAGACGGCTATAGAACTGATCCTTGATATTGAACACCCGAATTTCTTTCAGGCCATCCAAAGCCGCCTGAACACAGATGGCTGTGGCCGCACCGCCGCCGCCGAGAAGCGTCATAGTCTTGCCGGTGAGATCATATCCGGCATCTCTTGCAGCTTCCATATAACCTACACCGTCTGTTGTATGGCCAGTCAGCACACCATTGTCATTCACAACCGTATTCACTGCTCCGATCAGTTCCGCTGCAGGAGACAACTTGTCACAATATGTACACATCAGATTCTTATCCGGCATTGTCAGGTTAAATCCGCGAACACCAAGCACCTTCAGACCCTCTACAGCTGTCTTCAGATTATCTGTACCCACATCAAAAGCAAGATAAGCGTAATCCAGTCCCAGCTGTCTGAAGGATTCATTGTGCATCATCGGTGAAATGCTGTGTGCCACAGGGCTTCCAAGGAGTCCTGTCAATACGGTATGTCCTGTAATTCTGTCTTTCATTCTATTCTACCTCCAATATCAGACCTGATTCACTTGCAGCAATCAAATTCTATATTTGCCGCAGTGTACTCCATACGGAGCCCTTTATCATTTCATAAGGAATATTTGCCAAATAAAATAATAAAAGGGAGCACACCAAAACCTGAGATTGTCAGGTCAATGGCGATACTCCCCGTCTGTATTCCTACATAAATTCTTCTAGAGAACGAGATGAAACACGCTCCGCGAGTTTCACTCGTTATCGCGATATTCGTCAAAACCACATGCAAGCATGGGCTTTGACTCATTATTCGCGTAAATTAAACTCTCTTCAGATATTCGCCTGTTCTTGTATCGATCTGGATCTTATCACCGATCTCAACAAACAGAGGAACATTGATCTGAGCACCAGTTTCAACTGTACATGGCTTTGTAGCACCTGTAGATGTGTTGCCCTTGAAACCTGGTTCTGTCTCTGTTACTTCAAGTTCTACGAAAAGAGGTGGCTCAAGGTCGAAAATCTTGCCTTTGTAAGACATGATCTTAACTGTCATCTCTTCCTTAACGAATTTCATTCTGTCTGCAACTTCATCATGAGGCATAGCGAACTGGTCGAATGTCTCCTGATCCATAAAGTTGTAAGCTTCACCATCATCGTACAGATACTGTACTTCTTTTCTCTCGATGTAGGCTGTCTCAAATTTTGCTGTAGGGTTGAAAGATTCCTCTCTGATACCACCGTTCATAATTCTCTTATATTTTGTTCTTACAAACGCAGCGCCCTTACCTGGCTTAACATGCTGGAACTCGATAACCTGACATACATCGTTATCATATCCAAATGTTACGCCATTTCTAAAATCACCTGCAGTAATTGTAGCCATTTATAAAATCCTCCTTAAAATACTCAATTAAATATAGTATATAAATTATAGCACTTTTTTCAACTATTTTTTCATGGTTTTCTTATAAAAATAAAGAATAACCCATTCCAATCGACGTTTGAGGACAATCTGGATCTCCTCTTTCGGGTTGATGGGCTTCACAAGTATGCTGTGAATTCCGACTCTTCTGGCTCCCCAGACATCTGTAAAAAGCTGATCACCGACAAAAACCGTATTGTTTTTGTCAGTGCCTATTTTCTTCATTGCCCGTTCATAGCCTTTTTTCCCGGGCTTTCCCGCCTTAAAAATATAAGAAACGCCGATTTTTTCATTAAACATTTTTACTCGGGGCTCTTTGTTATTTGATAATAAACAACAGGAAAAACCTATCTCTTTCAGACGCCTGAAAAGTGCAATGGCCCGTTCATCTGCCGGCGCGCCATGCGGGACCAGTGTATTGTCAATATCAAAGATCAATCCCCTGCAGCCCTCTTTATAAAGTTTTTCATAATCAATGACATAGGCCGAATCCAGCCATTCGTCCGGATAAAATTGTTCTATCATGGTCCTATCCTCTTTTTGCCCTTTGCTTTTTTGGAAAAGCACTATTTTTCTCCGAGTGCATAAAATAAATAGAAAGCCAGCTAAAGGAGCATTGCTATGCAGTCATTCCCCCAGCCCCTCTCTGCTGCGCAGGAAGCCTCTTATCTCAGGCAATATCAAAACGGTGATATGCATGCCCGTGATATACTCATAGAAAGAAATCTCCGCCTTGTGGCGCATATTGTCAAAAAATATATCAATTCCGGAAAAGAAACGGATGAATTAATCTCTATTGGTATCATTGGACTTGTCAAAGCCGTCAACACCTATAATTTTGATAAAGGCAGCCGCCTGGCCACTTATGCCGCCCGCTGTATCGACAACGAACTGCTGATGCTCATGCGCGGCGACAAAAAGCGCTCCCGGGAGGTCTCGCTCTACGATCCTATCGGAACTGACAAGGAGGGCAACGAGATCACTCTTCTCAGCATTATTGAACACAACAATGAAGACGTTGTCGAACAGCTGGCCCGCAAACAGTCTCTTCAAAAACTGTCAAAGATCATCTCAGAGGTTCTCACTCCCAGGGAATACTTTGTCGTTATCCGGCGTTACGGGCTCTTCGGTCACTCCGAATCCACCCAGCGTGAACTGGCCAGTCAGCTGAATATCTCCCGCAGCTACGTCTCCCGCATCGAAAAAAAGGCTCTTGAAAAGCTCCGGCGTCATTTAGATTAATCGTCCGTTTTTTCAGCTCTTCGAAGCAGATCCTGATCACTCAATTCAATACCAAGATCCACATAGATTCTCTGTTTTGGATGCGGGCAGCTTTCCATATCGCTGCCTTCTTCATCACAGATACGCAGTACCTTCACAGACAGATCTCTTCCATCCGGCTTCATAACTTCTATTGTCTCTCCAACGGAAAACTTATTGCGCTGTTCAAGTCCATACAGGCCTCCATTGTTCTGACCGTTGATAATACCCAGATACGTATACTCTTTGACATAAGTATTGCTGTCATAAATCTGTGTTTCATGGGTCGGCTTGCCGAAAAAGAAACCTGTTGTAAACTGTCTGTACGTACATTTTGCAATCTGCTCACGATAATAAGGCAGATTCTCTCTGTAAAGCTTTTCATCTTTAAGATAATCATCAATTGCCTTACGATAAGTACGTGCTACAACCGCCACATAAAGTGCAGTCTTCATACGTCCTTCAATTTTAAAGCTGTCAATGCCGGCTTCAATCAGCTCCGGAATATGTTCGATCATACAGAGATCCTTTGAATTAAAGATATAGGTGCCTCTTTCATTCTCATACACCGGCAGGTATTCTCCCGGTCTGGATTCCTCCATCACCGCATATTTCCATCTGCAAGGATGGGTACAGGCTCCCTGATTGGCATCTCTTCCTGTGAAATAATTGCTGAGCAGGCATCTGCCTGAGTAAGAAATACACA
>JBNMJG010000191.1:0-3452 GCA_050873705.1 Coprococcus sp.
GGCAGGAACTTCATAGCTGTCTTTTTTCACAACAGCATGAACCCCTTCCGGAAGCATACGCGGAATATTCTCATAGAAGCCGCCGCCTGTAATGTGGGAGCATCCCTTAAGGGTCACACCGCCGTCTTTAACTGCCTTCAGGGCTTTGACATAAATTCTTGTCGGCGCGATCAGTGCTTCGCCTAAAGTTTTGCCAAGTTCATCATAGTATGTATCCAGCGATTCTTTTGTCATCTCGAATACTTTACGGACAAGGGAAAAACCATTGCTGTGTACGCCGGAAGAAGCGATGCCGATAAGCACATCACCTTTCTTCAGATTCTCACCTGTGATCAAATCCTTCTTATCCACAACACCTACGGCAAAACCTGCAAGATCGTACTCATCCTCAGGCATCAATCCGGGATGTTCTGCTGTCTCACCGCCGATCAGTGCTGCGCCGGACTGTTTGCACCCTTCTGCAACACCGCTGACGATTGTGGCAATTTTCTCCGGATAGTTCTTGCCGCATGCAATATAATCAAGGAAGAAAAGCGGTTCACCGCCGGCACAAGCCACATCGTTCACACACATAGCCACTGCGTCAATACCGATTGTGTCATGTTTGTCCATAAGGAAAGCCAGTTTCACCTTTGTGCCGCAGCCATCTGTACCGGATAAAAGAATCGGCTCTTCCATTTTCTTGATATTTTCAAGGGAAAAAGCACCTGAAAATCCACCGAGACCGCCAAGTACTTCCGGACGCATGGTTCCTTTGACAAATTTCTTCATGAGTTCTACTGATTCGTATCCTGCTTCAATATCTACACCGGCATTCTTATAATCCATTTATATTTCCTCCTTGATAAAAGCACTCTAATATTGATTCTTCAATTCAAGACCCATTTCCGGATCCTTATTTCACTCGTTCTATCTGCTATTTCGTTGGGTAATCCCCGTTAAAGCATGCCATACAGAAACCGCCTGCGGCATCCGGACATGCAGCCACCATACCCTCGCAGGACAGGAAGGCAAGGGAATCTGCTCCTGTCATCTTGCAGACCTCATCCACTCCCTGCTCATGGAAGATCAACTTCTTTTCTTCCGGCATAGAAGCTCCATAATAACATGGGTGTGAGATCGTTGCTGATGCGATTCTCAGATGGACACTTTTGGCTCCGGCATGGCGAAGCAGCTCAACCAGCGTCTGAGCTGTTGTACCGCGCACCATGGAGTCATCCACAACAACGATATTCTTATCCTTCACCTGGCTCTTGATCACAGAAAGCTTCATATGAATCTTTCTGTCAAATAAAATGCCTTCCGGCTTCACCAGATTGTTGCCGTAGTACTTGTTCTTAACAAAGGCATCCACCATAGGAATACCCAAGGTATCTGCATATCCGGCTGCTGCTGCCAGACCCGAATCCGGTACCCACACAACCGCATCTGCAGCTGCTGGCGCTTCCTGTGCCAGACGGCATCCCATGTTATATCTTGCCTTATAAACTTCCTGACCGCCGAAAACACTGGCCGGATGGGAATAATAAATATATTCATAAATGCAGGCGCGTATCGGCTGTGCCGGCATACCCTGGATAGAATGCGGTCCCTCTGCATTGATCACCACAATTTCGCCCGGCTGGATATCTCTCACATAATCAATATTCAGTTCATCAAAGGCACATGTTTCTGATGAAAGGAACCATGAATGATCTTCCTTTCCAAGTACAAGCGGACGAATACCTTGGGGATCTCTGACACCGATCACCTTTCTCGGCGTCATCACCAGCATGGCATAACCACCTTTAAGCATCGGCATAATCGAAGCAATGGCTTCCTCGATAGTCGGATAATTATTTCTTGCTCTGGAGATCAGAACAGAAATCACTTCCGCAGCCTCCATTGTCTGGAACACTGAACCTTTCAGTTCCAGCTCATGGCGAATCTCTTCGATATTCGTCAATCCGCCGTTTAAAGCAACAGCCATATGACCGCTTGTGTAACGGATCACGATCGGCTGAGCATTCTCCCGGGCATCCATGCCGTCATATCTGAGAATATGTCCGATACCTGCATGTCCCTGCAGTTTCTCAAGCTTCATTTCATCAAAAGCTTCTGTCACAAGGCCTTCATCCTTCACATAGGAAAAATTGCCCTGATTGTCATTCACACAGATACCGGCTGCCTCCATACCGCGATGCTGCATGGAAAACAATCCGTAATATATTAAATGGGATGTATGAAAGCCGTTATTGTCAAACATGCCAAACAAACCACATCTGTCCATCATTTTCTCCATCTGCTTACATCTCCTTTAAATACGCTTCATAACCGATATGCTCAAGCTTGTCAGCCTTATTCAGTACTGTCTGCTCAAGCTTGCTGCTGTATGATTTCAGTCTCTGACGCAATGCAGCATCCTCTGTGGCCAGAATCTTAGCTGCCAGAAGTCCTGCATTCTGCGCGCCGTTGATGGCCACTGTGGCAACCGGAATGCCCGGCGGCATCTGAACGATAGAATAAAGAGAATCCACACCGCCAAGGGCCTTTGTCTGCACCGGTACACCAATAACAGGGAGCACCGTCATGGCCGCAGTCATACCCGGAAGATGGGCTGCACCGCCGGCACCTGCAATAATCACTGAAAGGCCTTTTTCCTCGGCTGTCTTTGCATATTCGCATAATCTGTCCGGTGTTCTGTGTGCCGAAACAATCGTCAGTTCATAAGGCACCTGCAATTCATCCAGTATCTCTGCTGCCTTTGACATAACCGGCAGATCAGAATCACTGCCCATAATAATGCCAACTTTTACGCTCATTCCCATTACCTCCGTTAAAACTTGATCTTTGAATGCGCATAACGCGCTTTAAAAAGTGCATCTTCAATCGTCTTATCTGTCACTGTGATATGCCCCATCTTACGGCCGACTCTGCATTCTTCCTTGCCGTAAATATGGATCTTCACTTCCGGATACTTGTAAGCCTCCTCCAATCCATGGACTTCGGCCTTCTTATTCACTGTACCGATAATATTCTTCATCACCGTCGGACGGATCAGCTCCGTACTGCCAAGAGGCAGACCAAGAATCGCCCGGATATGATTCTCATACTGGGAAGTCACACAGCCCTCTATTGTATAATGTCCGGAATTGTGCGGACGCGGCGCCAGCTCATTGACAAGCACATGCTGATCCTGTGTCACAAAAAGTTCAATGCAGAGCATGCCATAGGCATTAAAAGCATGCACCGCTTTCCTTGCCACATCCATGGCTTCATCCCGACAGGCTTCTGTAATATCCGCCGGTACCGTTGTCTCATCAAGAATGCTGTTCACATGCACATTCTCCGCCACCGGAAATACCGCTACGTCACCGTTAGTACTGCGGCAGACCAGAATCGATACTTCCTTCAGAAACGGCACATATTCTTCCACCATCAGAGGAAGCTTTCCTGCGCCCAGACTCTCATAA
>JBNMJG010000192.1:0-3433 GCA_050873705.1 Coprococcus sp.
ATTGCAAACAAGAGCGGTTCTGCATACTGTTTAATCACACTGAGTTCGTATAACAGTGCGGAATTAAACATCACATCTGCTTCTTCCTGATAAGGGAAGATATTCTCCTCCTCTCCGCGGCGGACAGACTGCCACATGGAAATCGTCTTTGCCGCATTGGTACCGCGTTTGGCTGCATCCCGGACAATTCTTCGAAGAAGTCTCGCATCTGTTGTCGGTATACGGTTATGTTCATCGATATTCAGCTGAGTCAGTGCACTGATATAAATCTTAAACTTGTTGCTCTGATCAATAGAATAGGTCATGGCATCATTCAATGAGTGAATGCCTTCTATTACAAGCACATCCCGATCGCCGATCCGCATCTTCTCACCGCTCATTTCACGCTTGCCTGTGACAAAATTAAAAACAGGCAGCTCTACTTCTTCCCCCGCCAGAAGTCCCTGCAGGTCTTTGTTCAGTTCTTTGATATCCAATGCCTCAAGACATTCAAAATTCGGTTTCCCGTACTCATCAAGAGGTGTATCTTCCCGATTCACAAAATAATTATCTACAGGAATCGGGTGTGGTTTCAGTCCATGAGCCCGCAGCTGAATAGACAGTCGATGTGAAAAAGTTGTTTTCCCTGATGAAGAAGGACCGGCGATCAAAATGATCCTCTTGCCGCTCTCAATGATACTCTCTGCAATCTCTGCAATTTTCTTCTCCTGCAGTGCTTCCTGCACAAGCATCAATTCCGAAAAGCTGCCGTCAGCCAGAGCATTATTGATATCCGCCACTGTACGCACACCAAGAAGTTCTCCCCACCTGGTGGACTGTTTCAGCACATTAAATAATTTCTCCGGCGGTTCAAAGGCATCCACTGTCTCCGGAGATGCCGGTTCCGGCATCTGCAGTACAAATCCATCGTCATACAAATATAAATCAAAATATCGAATATAAGATGTATTGGATGCCATATAACCGTAAAAATAGTCAACGGTATCTTCCAGCGTATAAACATTGATCCTGGAACTGCGGCGATAATGGAACAAATTGACCTTATCGTACATTTTATGATCCCTGAAGATTTCAATGGCCTCTCTTTTCGGCAATGATTTTTTGATAATCGGTATATTTTCTTTTTGAATTTCCTGCATACGCAGCTTCACACGATCCAAAAGTTCCTTTGTCAGTGACGTATCCGATATTAATTCGCAGTAGTATCCTCTGTCCAGAGAATACTGAACCGTCAGACGTTCAAAATTTTCTCTGCCCATCACGTCCTGAAAAGCTTTCAGCATCATCATGCTGGCTGTTCGGCGATAAGCTTCATTGCCGATGATCTCTCCGGTTGTAATAAACTCCGCTGATGCATCCTCATCAATTGTCCTTGTCAATTCGGCCAGCTTGCCGTCTACCCTGGCCAGAATAATATCATACGGATAATCCTTCTGAAAATCCCTGCTGATTGCTTCTAATGTCAGTCCGGCCTCATATTCGAAAATTTCTTCTCCCACTTTTAAATGAATTTTTGGCATATTTGTATCCCCCCACCGTCAAAATTCTGCGTGTTTTTCTTTCTTTTGTTCAGGATGACAACGTCCTCCGGTCATTTATACAACAAAAAAAGGTGATCGGTTGCTATCTGTCACTGTCTCAATTTCCGGACAGTTTTCATGCAGCCACTGCTCCATAAACGGCACAAAAATATGTTCCAGTCCATGATGTCCCGCATCGATCACACAAATTCCTTTTTCTACACAATCGATACCGTAATGATGATCCACATCACCTGTAATAAAAACCTGACCGCCGGCTTCTAATACATCTCCGTCCATCCCTTTGCCGGATCCCGGACACATAGATACCCGCCGGATCTTTGTATCAGGGTTTCCGTAGCATCTCACCTGAGGCAGATCAAATGCTTTTCTGACAAAAATGGCCAGATCTGCCAAAGACATCTCTTCTGTCAGATCACCGGTTGAGCCAATGCCCTTTAATCCGCTTTCTGTCTCTCTGACCATGGCAAGGGGCTGCTTATTTTGAAGTTTCAGTCTGTCCGCCGCCAGATCTGCCATCACTGCTGTATCAAAATTCGTATGCATGGCAAAATAATTGATTCTGTTCTCGATCATCATCATCAGACGGTGACCGATAAAATCCTCATCCCTGATAGATTTGATGGCAGAAAACAGAAGCGGATGATGCGTCAGGATCATATCACAGCCGCATCGGACGGCCCGGTCAACAGCCTCCCCATCCGCATCCAGCGCTATGTATACCTTATGGACTTCACGTTCTGCACTGCCCACAAGAAGTCCCGGATTATCCCAGCTCTCCGCATATTCAGGCGGTGCCAGTCTTTCTAATTTCTCAATCAGCTCTTTGCTCTGCATTCTCATCCACCATCCTTGCTATTGTATCATTAATCATCTGCAGCTCATGCAAAAGCTCCTGCTGCCGCTTGAGGCTCTTCTCGGAATCTTTGCTGTGAAGAGCTTCAAGCAGTTTTTCTTTGACATTCTTCTGACCTGCAAGATATTCTGCCAGTACCTGGCTCTTATCATTGATCAGATGTCTGCCATATAAATCCTCCGCCTCCGCATAAGGCGATTCTTCTCCATGAACCACGCGCATAACCGTATAGTACTTGCCCTCGTCAATCAACATTTTTTCCTGTACAATACGGAAATGATGCTGATGCAGGAACTGACGGACTTTGTCCAGATCGGACTGCGGCTGCAGAACACACTCTTTGACCGTCTCCAGCACCTTAAGCCCCGCTTCCAGAATACGGACAGTAAGCAAGCCCCCCATTCCTGCAATGATCACTGTATCTGCCTCATTGGGTTCAAGTTTCTCCAAACCATCTGAGAGGCGCGTCTCTATCCGGCCGCTGCAGCCAAACCGGATGATATTCTCTCCCGCTCTTGCCAAAGGCCCTTTTCTCACATCCATGGCGATGGCATGAAATGCTTTGTTCTGTTCGATCAGATAAATCGGTACATATCCGTGATCCGTACCGACATCCGCCACTTTTCCTCCCGGCGTCACCATATCGGCCACCGCCTGCATTCGTATTGATAACTGCATATATTTCCTCCGCTTACTGATTCAGATAACCTTCAAGGCCCGCCGATTTGCCGGACTGGCGCAGCTTGCGCAGCGCTTTGGCCTCAATCTGTCTGATACGTTCACGGGTAACATTGAGTTCCTGACCTACCTCCTCAAGGGTATGCTCATGGCCGTCATCCAGGCCAAAACGCATTCTGAGAACCTTTTGTTCACGCTCATTTAATTTGTCCAGGACACTTCTGATATCATCTTTGAGCTGTCCGAAAGCAGCTTCATCAGAAGGCAGCGGTGTATGCTCATCCTCAATAAAATCTGCCAGATGACTCTCTTCTTCGCTTCCCACCGGTGTTTCCAATGAGACTGCTTCCTGGGCCAG
>JBNMJG010000193.1:0-3427 GCA_050873705.1 Coprococcus sp.
AGAGTATAAAGAATAAAGCATAAAGAATGCCGCCGCATCCGGGATGAATTCCCGGTGCGGCGGCATTTTGTGGTAGAGTGGACCTTATATCAGATGACAGGTCCGAGACAGTGGATATCTATAGATGTAAAGTACTGGATAGCTTCATTTCGTGTCATTTCCCCGTTCAGGACACGCAGCATTTTCTCAAAAGCAGCTTCGCCTATTTCATTGATGCTGTTTTTGCCCTCAATAATGACACCAGCGTTGAGATCCATATCGTTTTTCATTCGTTCGTAAGTATTTGGGTTGCCGCAGATTTTGATTACCGGCATGCACGGAAAGCCCTGAGGGGCACCGCGTCCTGTGGAGAACATCATAAACTGGGCGCCTGTTGCAGCCATACCTGTCAGAATCTCCGGTTCACGTCCCGGAGTATCTTTAATCCAGAGGCCTTTGCAGCCGGCAGCATGCTGAGGATATTCAAGAACGCCCTGGATCGGACGACTGCCGGATTTCATAATAGCTCCGAGACTCTTTTCTTCAATAGAGCTTAATCCGCCGGCGATATTGCCCGGTGTTGGCTGTCCTTTTCGCATATCGCAGCCGATGGCTTTGGCACGTCCCTCCATTTCATTGACGATCTGGTAGATCTTCCGGCCGACAGGACCGTTTTCACCGCCCACGGCACGGCGGGCCAGAAGATGTTCACCGCCAATGAATTCTGTTGTTTCACCGAAGATAACGGTTGCACCAAGGTCCACCAGCTTGTCAGCAACATAACCGATGACACAGTTGGAGGCAATGCCGGAAGTAGTATCAGAGGCACCGCATTTGATGGACATAACAACTTCGGAGATATCGGTTTCTTCACGCTGCAGGCCGGAAATCTCTATGGCCATATTCCGGGCGATATCGGTACCTTTCTGGATGGCGTTGGAGACTCCGCCAAGTTCCTGAATGCGGATAATTTCAACGTGTTTGCCTGTAGCAGAGACCTCTTTATACAGGCGTTCAACATCAGTACCTTCACAGCCCAGGCTGACGATCAGTACAGCTCCAAGATTCGGGCTTTTGCCGAGGCTGATCAGTGTGTCTGTCACTCTTTCAAGATCCGGCGGCATCTGGCAGCAGCCCTGATGATGCGGAAATGTGACACAGCCCTGTACCTGATGACATATGGCAGAGGCAACATCTGATGCGCAGGTAACACTTGGAATAATACCGACATAATTTCTGATACCGACCTGACCGTCAGGACGGCGATAACCATTGAATGTATAGCCCATTACACTGTTCCTCCTTCCAGATCACCGCGTCCGCGCTGACTGTCCATGTTGTGGATATGGACATAATCACCTGCAGCAATATCCTTGGATGCGGCACCGATGGCCTCACCGTATTTAATAATTTCTTCGCCCTTTTTAATATCGCAGAGGGCGATTTTGTGTCCATAAGGAACATCGGATAATAATTTGATCTCAAAGTGATGCCCTTTTTTGTCTGCGACGTTGGCGATCATGCCGGCCTTGACGTCGTTGGTAAAGACGGTGGCCACATTATCGTGGTCAATTGCTTTTAATGCGAATACTTCAGCCATTGTAAGTCATACGCTCCTTTCAATTTTTCAGTTGATGTTGTAAGTCATGGTTATGCGTTGGCTCGTGTCAGAAGATTTTCCCAGCGCCTGTCGATTTCTCTCTGGATATCTTCAATGAGGTGTTCATTTTCCGGTTTGAAAAGGTGGGCAAAACGTCCTTGGCTTCTCAGGAAATCTTCAATCGGCAGCTTTTTCTTTGGAATGTAATTGACAACCCATTTTTCGCCGTCATAACATTCAAATAACGGCCAGAAACAGGTGTCCACAGCAGCTTTGCACAGATCAATGATATCCGGTGTATTATAGCGCCATCCGCGAGGACAAGGTGCCATAATATTGAGAAAAGCGGCCCCGGGTGTGTATAAGGCTTTCTCGGATTTGATATGTAAATCCCTGAAATTCTGGACAAATGTTGTCTGGGCAACATATGGTACATGATGAGCTGCGATCACTTCAGCCAGATCTTTGCGGTTCTGCGGTTTACCGTTGCTGACTGTACCTACAGGTGTGGTTGTTGTATCTGCATACAGAGGTGTTGCAGAAGAACGCTGGATACCTGTGTTCATATAGGCTTCATTGTCATAGCAGACATAAACCATATCGGTGTTTCTCTCCATAGCACCGGAAAGGGACTGGAAACCGATGTCATATGTTCCGCCGTCGCCGCCTACAGCGATAAATTTGTAAGTACCGCCTATTTTGCCTTTTTTGGACATGGCTCTGTAAGCAGCTTCCACGCCTGAACAGGTTGCACCTGCGTTTTCAAATGCTGTATGAATGTAGGAATCCTGCCATGCTGTGTATGGATAGATAAAAGTGGAAACTTCCATACAGCTTGTTGCATTGCAGATTACTGCATGGTCTTCAGGATGAACAGCTTTCATCACATTTCTAAGGGCAATGGATGCACCGCATCCTGCACACATTCTGTGACCGGCAGTCAGTCTGTCGGGACGTTCCATATATTCTTTAAAATTATATGCCATTTCGATTCCTCCTTATCCCTTCAGGGACAGATAACGATATGTCTGTCCGACTGTGCCGTCAGCGGCAATTTTCATCATATCCTCATAGACACTTGTGAGGCTTGCAACAGTAACATCACGGCCGCCGAGACCATATACATAGTTAACGAATTTCGGGTGGATGCCGGCATCATAAAGTGCACATCTCACATCGGCGCCCAGAGGACCTGTAACTGTATTGAAACTTTCTGTACGGTCCATGCAGGCAACAACTTTGACATTCTTTAATGCTTCTGCAATCTGGGATGCCGGGAATGGGCGGAACATGCGGACTTTGATCAGGCCGGCACGGATACCCATGCTGCGGAGTGCATCAACAGCATCCTTGCCGGTGCCGGCAGCACTTCCCATGATGACCATGGCATAGTCAGCATCTTCCATGCGGTAGGATTCAAAGAAGCTGTATTTCCTGCCTGAAATTTTCTCAAATTCAGCGGCAACATCCAGCATCACCTGTTTGGAATTTTCCAGAGCCTGAAGATTGGCACGTTTGGCTTCCATAACATAAGGCGGATTTGCATAAGGTCCGATGGCCAGCGGCTCGGATGCATTCAGAAGATAGTGTTCGGGTCTGTATTCACCTACAAAATTTTTGACAACATCGTCTTCCAACAGTTCGATATTTTCAACACCGTGGCTGATGATAAAACCATCCTGGCAGACCATGATCGGCAGACGGACATCCGGATGCTCGGAAATGCGGAAAGCCATGACCATATTATCGTAGGCTTCCTGGTTATTTTCTGAGAACAGCTGGATCCAGCCGGCATCACGGGCACCCATGGCGTCAGAGTGATCACAGTTGATGTTGATCGGTCCGGAG
>JBNMJG010000194.1:0-3415 GCA_050873705.1 Coprococcus sp.
ATCTGGCTGGCGTTGCAGAGTGGAAGATCGGCTTTGAGAGCGGATCAGAAATCTGGGATACAATACAGTCTTATCTTCAGTAAATGTTTCGGACACAGCATGAGGCGTGCAGGTGTCCGACTAATGGGATAACAGGAATCCTGTTTGCATATATTGTCTTCAAAGAGATGATAGATGCAGGCAGGGTTCTTTTTTTATGAAACGAGTGCTGACAGGTATATTGTGGTGTCTGGCGATGGGAATGGTTTACAGTGTTCTGATCCGTCAAAGCGGTCTGGGAGAACGGATGGGGAGAATAAGTACTGTTTTTTATCATAGGATAAAGCCGACAATGGAAGAATCATCCTTTGTTGTCATTGATAGTGGACATGGCTTTTTTGATGCCGGCAAAATTGGTGTCGGCGGTACACAGGAAAAGGAAATTAATCTGGCAATTGCACAAAAACTGAGGGATATGCTGGAGCTTCAGGGGATTCATGTACGGATGACACGGGAGAATGATGAGGTTTTATATGATGGTGAACCGCCTGCAGACAAAAAAGAGGATATGAGAAAGAGAACGGCGCTGATGAATGAGCAGGGGTGCCTGCTGGCTGTCAGTATTCATCAAAACAGTTTCACAGAGGAAAAGTATAAGGGGGCCCAGGTCTTTTATTATAAACCATCAGAGGAAAGCCACAGGCTTGCATCGGCGATCCAGCAATCTTTGATAGAATTTCAGGATCAGGAGAATACAAGACAGGAAAAAGCCAATGAGGACTATTATATTCTGAGAAAAGAAAGGGTGCCGACAGTGATCTGTGAATGTGGGTTCTTAAGTAATCCGGAGGAGGAAGCTCTGCTTTGTACAGAGGCGTATCAGGAAAAAACCGCATGGGCAATTTCTGTGGGTATTCTTCGGTATTTGAATGAAAAGCAGGCATCGGGTGAAAATTATTAGAAAAGAAAAAAATTGGCAGCCTTTCGGCTGCCTGTAAGGGGAAGGTATATATTTAAAAAAGGGATTAAGAAATTGTCTTTTGCTATGTTTGTATTTTATCATAGGTGATGTCTATAAGTGTTGCCAAAGATCAAAAAATTATTCATTTAATTTTGCACAAAATGACGACATAATTCTTGTGCAATGTCACGATTGACATATGAAAGTACATATTTTGTGAGTTGTTTGGACATAATGCTCATAAACATACAGCAGCAGGTGAGACGGAATTCGATGACTATGTTTGTAAAAAACACATTAGAACTCTGTACTGAGACCTGCAGGCGAGTCTTGAGAGACAGAAAGGTGATTAGAGCATGAAAAATGTAAAGCAATGTGCAAAATGGATTCTGGTATGTTTAATGGCGGTTTTGATGACAGGTGTTGTATCAGCGGCGGAAACAGCCGTAAAAGGAGAGATTTCTTCTTTTAATAATTACGGGGACAATGGAAAGTACACATCGATTGGCGAATATGAGGTGGCTTATGGTTCTGCCATTACAGATGTGACGCAGAAACTGCCGTCGACACTGACAGCAACGCTGACAACAGGTGAGGAAGTGGAAGTCCCTGTTACATGGGTGTGTGTCAGTGATAATCTGGGAGGCAATTCTTATATACCAAAACATGAGGATGCTTCGGCGGTGTATACTTTTGAGGCACAGTTGGGGGAGGGGTATAAGATGGCCGGCAATCTTCCGGATGATTATGTGATGCCTTTTGCAACTGTCAGTTACACAGAGGGCGCACAGGAGCTGAACAGTCAGGCACCCGAATTGGATACAGAGATGGATCAGGCGATGGATGCGGCCGCAGGAATGTCAGTGTGGACCTGGATCATCTGGATTATTGTCATCGTGATCATCGTTGTTGTCCTCTGGTGGCTTTTTTCAGGCAGCAAAAACAGCAAAGAAAAGTAGCAGGCATTGAGCATTAAAAAATGAAAACAGGATTCAAAATGAGATGTTCAAAGATTGACATATCGGTATGATCTCATTTGAATCCTGTTTTGAAGTTTTAGATGTATGATTTTAACTTGCGGGAGTACGCGGATAGAAGAATCTTAGCTTTCCCATGGACGGATACGGTAAGTGACGCCGAGTTGATCACAGATAGCCTGACACTGTTCCTCTTCTTCTTTGCTGAGGGTTGTGTCAACTGTTGTCATCACAACGTGAGGAACGTATCGGGTACATTCTTTGGCGAAATCCAGCATCGCCTGGAAAGACTGATCACCGAAACGACTGCGGACCAGTTCATGGTAACGATCAGCATTCGGTGTGTTCAGACTGATGGAAACTGTGTCGATCAGATCCTTAAAATCAGGTGCAATGTCTCTGCCGTTGACAAGGTTGCCAAGTCCGTTGGTGTTGATACGGATTGGTTTATGGTAGGTTTCCTTGAAGTATCGGGCAACCCGGAGCAGAACATCGATGCGTTCTGTCGGTTCACCGAAGCCGCAGAAGACCAGTTCATCAAAGGCATCAACGTTGAAATTAGCGAAATCAGCGATAATCTCTTCGTATTCAGGTTCACGTGTCAGCCACAGGGAATCGGATTCGCCCACATGGTCCATGGTCTGTCTCAGACAGAAGGTGCAGGAACAAGGACATTTGTTGGTCAGATTGACGTAAAGATTATTGTGAACTTTATAAAGAATCGTCATAGTAAAAACTCCTTTGTAGCAATTTAGTCGTATTTTAATGTGTGCAGCACTTCTTCAAAACATACACCATCTGTCAGCGGTATGTCAAGTTCAATGGAACACTGGATGCATTTTTTGATAAAGTTGGAGGCCTTCTTGACAGAACGGTCGAATGGGACGCCATTGACGGCATCTGCTGCAATGATGGCAGTGAAAATATCACCGGTACCTGAACGGGAGGTGCCGATGCGGTGTGTTCTCAGAACACGGGAAGATTTGCCGGCTTCATAGCAGAAGTTGGCGACATACTGACCCTGCGTGATGCCGGTGATAACAACCTTTGAAGGACCGGCATAGGAAAGCTTCTCGGCCATGGCCTCGATTTCTGAGAGGTGCCATTTCTTGTCCTCATACGGGGTGTCTGTCAGAATGCAGGCCTCTGTCATATTCGGAGTCAGAATATCTGCATAGCGGACCAGATCTTTCATATGGTCACACATCTCTCTGGTGTAGGTTGGATAAGGTTTGCCGTAATCGCCCATAACAGGGTCAATGATCACCAGGTTGTCCGGACGTTTGAAATCCCGGATAAAATTCGATACAATCGCAATCTGTCTGGCAGAGCCGAGAAATCCGGTACAGATACCGGAAAAGGACAGATCGAGCTTTTTCCATTCGTCGATGCTTGGCTGCATATGGTCTGTATAGTCCTGATAATAGAAGCTCTCAAAGCCTGTATGATTGGAAAAAATGGCTGTGGGAAGTGCACAGCACTGAACACGAAGCATGGA
>JBNMJG010000195.1:0-3404 GCA_050873705.1 Coprococcus sp.
ACATTGACATCGAAGATTCTTCGGACCATGTTTCAGAAAGGTGCTCCTATTGAACAGGGGGTTGAAACTATAGCCAGAACCCTGCCGATCTGTCAGGTGCGTCAGGTGGCTTATTCCACCTTCAGTATTCTTCAGATCTTTCATAACGGAGAAGCCTATCTGGTGGAATATGACAATCCGGGATGTATTTTTGTCCGGGACGGCAAATTGATGGACATTCCCTATACAGTCAGAGAGATTGAAGGTAAAAAGATCAGAGAATACCGTTTTCAAGTCAAATTGAAGGACTGTTTTGTACTTATGAGCGACGGTGTGATCTATGCCGGCGTGGGTGAATTGCTGAATTTCGGATGGACATGGGAAAGCATGGCAGATTATACCGTGAAATGCACCAAGGATACCCTTTCGGCCAAGCGTCTGGCAGCGATGCTGTCCCAGGCCTGCGATGATCTGTATATGCAGAAACCCGGGGATGACACAACAGTGGCAGTGGCCAGAGTTATTGAGCGAAAAGTCGTCAATATCTTTACCGGACCGCCGAAGGATATGGATGATGATGAGCGGATCATGCTTGATTTTATTACAAGCCCGGGCAAACATATCGTCTCCGGCGGAACAACGGCCAGCATTGCATCCAGATATCTTAAGCAGCCGGTGGTGAATAATTATGACGGCACACCGGAAGTGCCGCCCACATCCAACATCAAAGGCCTGGATCTTGTTACAGAAGGTGTCCTGACCATGAACAGGACCCTTTACCTTCTTCGGGAACTGGCCAAAGACGATGTAGACTTTGACATCTTCCTTAAGTTAGACGAAGACAACGGCGCATCCAAACTGGCCAAGATCATAGCAGAAGAATGCACAGACCTGAACCTGTTTGTAGGCAAAGCCAACAACACCGCCCATGAAACACTGCTCTTCGACGTCAGCGTCCGTCATAACCTCGTAGAACAGCTCAAAGAAGCAGCAGAAAAGCTTGGCAAAAATGTCACCATACGGTATTATTAAAGCAATAACGAGCATCCATTACCGGATGATGTTATATTTTAGATAGATGTTATACTTTAGATATTTGCGAAGCGCTTATTATTTTCTGAACGATGCTATAAAATGCGGCAGATTCATGGCAGGTGCTTCTGGCATGGCTGGTCCTTAGGCGGTGTATTTTACCGCCTTAGTACCACTGCCAATGACAGGCAGCGAGAGCGTGCCTGCCTATGAACTGCCGCATTTTATAGCATCTCAGAACAAGGGATGCGCTTCGCAAAATCGAAAAACAGTGAACAGGAGGGATGCAGGTGTATACCTATTCGATGACACAGTGGCTGGCATTTTTCTTCATCTATTGTTTTTTTGGGTGGTGTTTTGAATCGGTATATGTTTCAGTTCATGAACACAGATGGGTCAACCGTGGCTTTATGACAGGACCTTATATTCCACTATATGGTTCAGGTGCCGTTTTGATGCTTTTCCTTACGATACCGGTGAGAGGCAATTATCTGCTCATGTATATTGTGGGAGCCATCGGTGCCACGGTTCTTGAATACATAACAGGAACCGTGATGGAGAATCTTTTCGGGGTCCGTTATTGGGATTATACAGAGAAGAAGTTCAACTTCCGTGGCAGGATCTGTCTTGAAGCGACGATTCTGTGGGGCTTTTTTACCCTTGCCATGGTAGAAGTGATTCAGCCGCCGGTTGAACATATGGTGATGATGATCAATGATAAGGTGCTGTACTATATAACATGGGGCATCACGGTTGTATTTACATTCGATTTTGCATCATCCTTCAGAACAGCCATCGATCTGAAAGAAGTGCTTGTTCAGGCAGAGAGGGCTAAAGAAGAAGTTCAGCGTATGCAGAAACGAGTTGAAGTACTTGAAGCTGTGGTGAATGATTCCCTTGAGAATGCGAAGGACGGTTTGGAAGTCCGATGGGACGAACAGAAGCAGAGAATGGCACTCCTTACAGAAGAGAGAATGTCAGAAATTGCAGGCCATATGGATGCCCTTCGTAAGCGGCTGGAGAGTTCAGAGAGTATCGAAAAAATCCGTACAGCTGTGGAAGCTTCAGGCGCAGGAGAGAAGCTTGAAGATATTCAGAGCGAAATGCGTCAGATGCGCGGCAGAATCGAGGCTATGAAGATGAAGACTCGTACAAAGATGCATCCGAGACAGCTGCATATGATGCTGCGAAATCCTTCTGCAAGATCTTTCAAGTACCAGGAAGGCTGGCAGTATCTGAAGAATAAGATGAACCGCGGTGAAGATAAGGACGGACAATAAAGAGGGTCTGGAGAATTAAAGAGAAAACTTATAAAAATTGAGGATGGTTAAGATGAAAATAGCATTATGTCAGACAACAGTACATAAAGATTGGCGTAAGAATCTCAGAAATGCAGAGCGTGTGATCGCAGAGGCTGTGAAGGCGAAAGCCGATATGGTTGTTCTGCCGGAGATGTTTATTTGCCCATATAACAAAAAGGCGATTTTATCCGCTGCTCAACCGGAAGGCGGAGAGGCATGGCAGTCTATGGCAGAGGCTGCACAGAAAAATCATGTCTATCTGGCAGCCGGAAGTATACCGGAAAGTGAAGATGGACATATTTACAGTACATGCTGGATTTTTGACAGGGAAGGCAAACAGATCGGCAAATACCGCAAGATGCACATGTTCGATATCGATGTGGAGGGCGGTCAGTATTATAATGAATCCAGCGTCATTACTGCCGGCAATGAAATATGTGTTGCAGAGACCGAATTCGGTCCGATCGGCATCGCCATCTGTTATGATGTGCGTTTCCCTGAGCAGTTCCGTCTGATGCAGCAGAAAGGCGCCAAAGCCGTTGTATTGCCTGCCTCCTTTAACAGAACAACAGGACCGGCCCATTGGGAGCTTCTGATGCGTGCACGTGCACTGGATCAGGAGATGTATGTCCTGGGATGTGCAGCAGCAGGTGATCTGGCAGGTTCCTATAACGGTTGGGGACATTCCATTGCAGTTGATCCATGGGGAACGATTATAGAAGAACTGGGAGAGGGACCGGGCATTCTGATGGCTTCCGTTGATTTCTCAAAAGAGGCTCAGATCCGCACACAAATCCCTGTTTTGAAACAGCACAGGACAGATATTTACGAAGTTTGTGAAAAGACTGTCGGATAAACAGAAAAAGCCTTGACAAAAGGGCTGGAAACGTATATAAATAGATTTGTCAACATTGAAGTGGATGTATGAAATGCGGTAAATACAAGGTTTTCCGTAGGTTTGCAGTGAAGCAGTCGGGCAGACAGATAAGACATTCGCTGACGATAATTGAGGAGGAATATAACAATGAATAAAGCAGAATTAGTTGCAGCTATGGCTGAGAGAACAGGCATGAAGAAAAATGATGCTGAAAA
>JBNMJG010000196.1:0-3397 GCA_050873705.1 Coprococcus sp.
ATGTGCTGCCGGGACAGACAGATGCCATTTATGAGTGCCGGAAAATTCTGGCACAGATGGGCAGCCTTCGGACGGTCTTACTCAGTACGCTTTCCTATAATTCAGCGCATATTGCGGTAAAGAATAAATACAGCATGATGGCCAGCAGTATGCATACTTATCGCGGAGATTTTCAACTGCTGGTGAAGGAACTGACCGGATGGAAAAACAGCGGCTACCGGTTGATCCTGGTCTGCCGTTCGGAGACGAGAGGTCGGCGTCTTGTCAAAGATCTGGCGGAGTATGACCTGACAGCGTTCTATTCAGAGGACAGGGACAGAGTGCCGGAGCCCGGTGAAATTATGATCATTCATGGCAGTCTGCACAAAGGCATCCAGTATCCGATGATCAAGTTTGCGATTATCGCAGAGTCGGATATGTTTGGTGAGGACAAGAAGAAACGCCGGAAGCGCCGTCAGTCATCATCGGATGGCGAGCGTGTCCGCAGTTTCAAAGAGTTGTCTGTAGGCGATTATGTTGTACATGAAGGACATGGTGTAGGCATTTATCGTGGTATAGAGAATGTTGAAGTTGATGGGGTGGCCAAGGATTATATAAAGATTGAATATGGCGGAGGCGGAAGTCTGTACATTCTGGCAACGAACCTTGATATGATCCAGAAATATGCAGATAAGGACACCAAACAGGTCAAAGTCAACAAGATGAGCGGACCGGAGTGGACAAGGACAAAGACGAAGGTCAAAGGTGCTGTCAAAGAGCTGGCCATGGATCTGGTGAAACTGTATGCGGCACGTCAGGAGGCGGAAGGATACGTCTGCGGACCGGATACTGTCTGGCAGCGGGAATTTGAGGAGATGTTTCCTTACGAGGAGACCCAGGATCAGCTGGATGCCATAGCGGCTGCCAAGCGGGATATGGAGAGCACGAAAATCATGGATCGTCTGGTCTGCGGAGATGTGGGTTTCGGCAAAACAGAAGTGGCGATCCGGGCAGCTTTCAAGATGGTTCAGGAAGGCCGTCAGTGTGCAGTGCTTGTACCTACAACGATTCTGGCCCAGCAGCATTACAATACATTTTGTCAGCGTATGAAAGAATATCCGGTAAATATCGGTCTGCTGTCGAGATTCAGAACAAGGGCTGAACAGAAAAAGACCCTGGAGGATCTGAAGGCCGGACGGGTGGACATTGTCATTGGCACCCATCGTCTTTTGTCAAAGGATGTAGAGTTTAAGAATCTTGGTTTGCTGGTGGTGGACGAAGAGCAGCGTTTTGGTGTGACGCATAAGGAGAAGATCAAGAAAATCAAGGAAAATGTGGATGTCCTGACATTGACGGCTACGCCGATTCCGAGAACGATGCATATGAGTCTGATCGGCATCCGTGATATGAGCCTTCTGGAAGAAGCACCTGTGGATCGTCAGCCAATCCAGACATATGTCATGGAATATAATGATGAGATGGTCAGGGAAGCAATATTAAGAGAAATGGCAAGGGGCGGACAGGTTTATTATGTATATAACAGAGTCAACGGCATTGAGGAAATTGCCGCAAATCTTGCAGAGCTGGTGCCGGATGCAGTTGTCGCTTATGCCCATGGACAGATGAGTGAGCGTGAGCTGGAGAAAATCATGTATCAGTTCATTAATGGTGAAATTGATGTTCTCGTTTCAACAACCATCATAGAAACCGGCCTCGATATCTCCAATGCCAATACCATGATCATTCATGATGCGGATAAGCTGGGGCTTTCACAGCTGTATCAGCTCAGAGGACGTGTAGGTCGTTCAAATAGAACATCCTATGCTTTCCTGATGTATAAACGGGATAAAATGCTGAAAGAAGTGGCAGAGAAACGTTTATCAGCCATCAGAGAATTTACAGAACTGGGTTCCGGTTACCGGATTGCCATGCGTGATCTGGAGATTCGCGGTGCAGGCAGTCTTCTGGGAGAAAAACAGAGCGGCCATATGGAGGCGGTTGGGTACGATCTTTATTGTAAGATGCTGAATCGGGCGGTTATGGAAGCAAAGGGAGAAAAAATCCAGGAGGACTTTGAGACATCTGTGGATATTGACATTGATGCCTTTATTCCGGCTTCCTACATTAAGAATGAATTCCAGAAACTGGATATGTATAAGCGGATCGCTTCAATACAGAATGTGGAAGAATATGGGGAAATGCTGGATGAACTGATTGACCGTTTTGGTGAACTTCCGAAACCGGCAGCCAATCTTTTGCTGGTGGCTCTGATTCGGGCGGAAGCTCATGCGGCAGGTGTGGTGCAGCTGGTGCATAAGGAAAAAGAAACGAGAATTTATATGCATGAGCGTGCGGATGTGGATGTGGCTGCCATACCGGATTTTCTGGCGGTATACGGCAAAAGAATGCAGTTTAAATCAACGGCAAAAAATCCGTATTTCCTGATCAATATGAAAGGATTTAAGGGTCATGAACTTCTGATGGAAGAAAAACAACTGGTGGAAAATATGCTGCGGATACTCTGCCATCGGGAAATAGAATCATAAAAAAACAGTTCGGGGATTGATTCAAAGCCACGAATGGTGTACAATAAATCATTATGATATAGATGAATCCCGGCAGTTAAGATGCCGAACAATTAGTGGTTCATTATACAAAATCAGGTAAGGAGAAGGACAGAATGGCTAGAAAGAAAAAAAATGATTTCTGGGATGATGTGGAAGAAGTCGAGGCTTCTGAAGCTCAGTCTGAGAATGATTCAACTGCAAATGCAGTGTCGGATGAAGAATGGTCAGCAGTGAAGAGCCTGCCGTTGAAGGTGATCATGCGATTCCTGCTTATGATATCCTGTCTGGTTGCATTGGTATCCGCATATGTGGCTTACGAATATGTGGGCGACCGATATGCAGGCGGCAGCTACAGCACAGATTTCTTTGACAGCAGAAGTTTTGCAGAAGAATATAATAAAAGCATGGATCAGCTGCTTCAGCTTGTTCAGGCGATGGAGGCCGATCCATCTGTGACACAGGCCGGCAATGAAGAATTGCTGACAACACTGGTAGAGAATTATATGGGTAAGGATTCTAATTTCTCATTTATGATTCTTGACAGTGATAAGTATCGTATCGCAGCCAGCGGTGATGATGCCAAGGAACGTATTGAAGGAAGCAATCATTACGTTGCTTTGTCCAACACTGATGGACAGACAACTGTTCAGAGTCCTATCGCGGGCAAGCTGCTGAACAAAGATGAGTGGACCGAGAAGCTTGCAGCAGCAAGCAACAAATATATTATCTATTCAGCTGTTGACAATGAACTGACTCAGCAGGATTCCTTCTATAAGGCAGAACAGTCTTTTGAGAAGATGGGTGAGTATTTTGGCATGGCAAGATTTATCGGCATTATTGCAGCGGTGATC
>JBNMJG010000197.1:0-3396 GCA_050873705.1 Coprococcus sp.
CACATAATCGCTGCTGATATTCTCATAATCCATCTGCTGATGGTCAATATGTACACTTGTGTAACCGGAAATTGTTGAACGGGCGTACTCCGCTGCATAGCCGGCTACCTGCTGTTTGACTTCCGGCAGCAGATCCTCTGAGCGGTAATCCCCCTGATCCGCTTCAAATCCCGCCAGATACGGAATCTGGAAAGTTCTCAGTGTATCGAATCGATAAGGCTCCAGCTTTGCCATCAGCGTATCGTCCATCTTCTCCGAAGCATCATGGGGCACTTTCGTATACTCAAGGCGCATTTTTCTCCTGACATCAAAGAAATCTGTCTCCGTATATTCCGTCTCACCCCGGACATAGACATGCACCCGTGTCGCCGTTCCTCTCACATCCACGTTCGTATCCATATCATACAGCCAGTAAGGAATGTACAGCGGCTGAAGCCGCTGGATATTCTTCGCCGCCATAAATCCCTTAGGCGAGAAGCGTCCATTATGGCACCATTTTCTGAAAGCTGCCTCTGCCTTATCTCTGTCCAGCTCAAAAGGCAGTACATAAGCCGGCCGCCACTCTCCGCTCAAACGATCCGCCATCACCAATGGTGCTCCGCAGTATTCACAGTGCGTGGCGCAGGTTTTGGCTCCCGTTGACAAAAGGCCGCCGCAGTTTACACAATATCTCGGCTTATCCGCAGGTTCTTCCGCCGCATTCTTGTAACTTTCCTCATCAGGCTGAATGTCTTCACTGTGGTCGCAATGGTCACAGTGAAGCTTCCCCAGCTTGATATCATAAGACATATCTGCCCCGCAGTTCGGACAGCTGAAATTCACGATCATTAATCATCTTCCCCCATTACTCTAATTTCTGTTCCATTGGCATTTATTTTCATATTTTTCATATAATTTCCATTTCCTTTTTAGCAAATCAAAATCTTTACTTACATCCAAATACTTAACATAATCATACCATTTTCTCTCCTCACTCGCAATCAATCCTGGAACAAAAAAGGGACTTTCAATGAAAACTATTTTGTTCCATTGAAAGTCCTTTGTTGTTACTTCAAGCTGCACGCTTTTTTATTTTTTGAGCAGCGCCGTCATATCTTCAACAAGTTTTTCGACATCCCGCTTGTTGACCAGTTTTCTGGCCTCACCGTTGATTTCTGCCAGATGGAAGCTGCTGTCATAGGCTGTAAATGATACGGTTGTCTCGGTATCATCTTCCCACTTGACAGTGACACTGATGGCTGCATCCCCGGTTGGTTTGGCTGCCGTGTCAAGAATCTTCTCTGCAGACATGCTTGAGAGATCACTGTAAGCAGACGACAGTTCTGTCAGGGAAAGTTCTGTATCTCCGACATACCACTTTTCTTCTGTCTCTGCCTCAGTTTCAGATTCGTCCGCTACATCTGTATTTGTCTCAGCAGCCGTTTCTCCTGATGCATTTGCTTCAGCTGTCGTTTCTGCTGCATCTTCTGAGGATGATGCACTTTCTGTTTCAGATGCATCCGCTGTATCATCAGATTTCATAACTTCTTTCTTCACCAGATGCCAGCTGTCACTGCCGATGGTGACATCAATGCTCTTTGCATTGCTCAGAGTGCCGGACAAAATTTCATTGTCGATAAAGTCTGAAGCTTTCTTCTCAATCAGTTCCTTGACTGTATCTGCACTGATAACATGGACTTCCTTTGAACCGTCCATAGCTGCATAATAATCCCCATCTTCATTCTGACTGCCGATATGAAGGACTACCTGTTTTGCAACCTTCACTGTTTCTGCTTCTGTCTCAGTCTCAGTTTCAGTTTCTTCGGTATCTGCTGTTTCTGAAGTATTTTCTGCTGCTGTTTCCGAAGCTGCCTCTGCTGCATTTTTCGTTGATTCAGCTTCTCCACTGTCTGCACCGCTTTCAGTCTCATCGCTGTCAGAATCCCCGCTGCTGACAGTCTCTGTTGTTGTATAATCCACCATCACATCAGCAGTTGGATGGTCCAGACCATATTTAGACAAATCTTTGCAGTTATACTCTACATGACTCTTGAAGGTAATGCCTGTAACAGCACTGATAAACTGTGATACAGAGGAAGAAGAACAATTCTCCTGCTCTTTGCCATTTTCCAGTACCGTCTGTCCGCCTTCACTGTCATTCTTGATCTCCAGTGTATGGCCATTCGAATTCACATTGATATCTGTAATACTGTCTGATGTGATAGTCGGAAAGCTTTCCATGTCAGCCAGCTGATAGATATCTGAATTAAATGAATTCGCAAAATCAGAGGAAACCAGATAGACCGCATCGTCCCCGCTGATCTTTAAGTAGGCTCCGCCCGCTGCATCATTCGTATCACCGACAGTAAATTCAGCCTCTTTGCCGTCACTGGCTGTATAACGAACAGTCAGTACCGGGGAATCCAGACCGTATTCTGACAAATCCTCCGGCTTTTCCAGTTTTCGTGTGGCTGAGACTGCACCCAGCGTATTGGTCATGGTCGTCAGACTGTCCTGATTGACCGGGAATTTTTTATCCTCAGCATCATACCAGGTACCGTCTTCCTTTATAAAGGACAGGTTTTTGCCATCCTTTTCATAGGAAATAGCCGTGATCTGGTCACTGTCCACACTGCTGATCACAAGGGAGTCATCAGAGTCATCTGTCTCCGAATTGGCTTCCTTCTGATTCAGTTTTACAACAAGTAAATAAAGAACAGCTGCCGCCGCCAGGCAGATAATAGCAATAATAAGCGCTTTCTTTCTGTTCTTCATGCTTTATTTCCTCCTCCTTCTGAACCATACAACGCCGCCGCCGATCACAAGGGCTGCCGGAATCAGGATAACAACTGCACCCCAGAATCCCGCATCTGCAGCTGTCACTGTCGGATAGGTTGTGGACAGGCTCTTGGCCGGTATGGAAATACTTTCTTCTTTATCGATCATCCAGCTCATAACATTGCTGATGAGTTCATAGTTGCCGCCGGACACAGCCTGATTCATATTTTCATCCAAAAGTGCTGAGGATGAGAAGTAAACCAGCTTTGTCTCCACATCATTATAATCCTCAGTTACCGCAGCGCCAACTGTAAACGGACCTTCCTCATCTCCGGAAGCCTTTTCCGTTGTTGTCAGATTCTTCAGATCCGTCTTTATATAAGCCTTGCTGCTTGTCTGTAAAATCGGCTGTATGGAAACAGTGCTTCGTACATCATCAGAAATATTGATACTCTGTGCATACGGCATCAATACCAGATCTTTGGATGTCATACTGCCCACCGCATCGGCGCTCTGAATTCTCGGGATCAGATAGGATGGATATCCCGGATAATAATACTGGCTGTTGCCCTCAAAAATCAGTCCTGCGCTTGTGGACAGGCCATAATTATCCAGAAGCTCTGCCAGATTCGGCATATC
>JBNMJG010000198.1:0-3389 GCA_050873705.1 Coprococcus sp.
AACAATTCTCAGGGAATACCGGTATTTTTTTGCCAATGTAAGGGCGTTGTCAATATGATCAACAATAAAAACTCTGCCCAGAAGATAATCTGCCAGATTGTCAAACTGACGGTCCACCCGGATCAGGTCGCTGGCCAGGCCGATCACACCTGCTTCACTGCAGATTCTGTTAGCATTGTCCGCCCTGCGTCCCCGGATACTCGTCAACGGCAGGAAAGTTGCACGCCCAAAACGATTTTTCTTAAGAAACTGGATCATACTCTTGGCCGTCTGTTCATCATCCGTTACAATATTGGAAATACTGCCGCCTAGAGCTGTCTCAATGGCAATTTCATATTCTTTGCTGACATGGATAATATCTGCCACAACACCAATAATGCCTTTGTAATCATTCTTTCGTTCCATGATCTTACGAATGCTGACACCGTAACCATCATAACGCTCTGTAATATTCTTCAGTGTCTGATAGCGTGCAGATTCCTCGTGGAAAGATTTCTCTGCCGCATTGAAGGCATCTCTGCATTTCATGAGATCATCTGAAATCTTTGCTGCTCTTTTTTTGCAGGCCGCCTGCTCTGCCTGAATTCTCTCAAGCTCCATAGCAATGCCCTGCGCTTCCTTTTTGAAAGCTTCTACCAGTTCACCTTCTGAAGACTCTTCACTCTGAAGCGCGATCAGCTTCTGATTCAACTCGGACTGTCTGATCTGCGTCTGTTCCTGCATCGTCTCATAACGCTGCATACGTCCCTTTATATTCGCTGTTTCATTCAGGAATTCGATAATATCACTATTCTGTGAATCAATCTGGTCCCTCAGGGATGTCATTGTGCCGGACATGGCATGCAGTTCTTCTTCAGAACTGTTCTTGTGCTGCTCAAGATGCTTCAGTTCTTCTTCCAGCGTCTCCAATTCCTTTTTATTGTCTTCTAAAAGCTGCTGCTTCTCCCCAAGGCTTTTCTGTGCCTCTTCGATCAGCACATCAAACTGCTCTTCCTTACCGGCAATACCTTCCAGTTTTGATACAAAAACATTCCTGGTGCCTTCCAGGCGCTGCTTCTCCAATGCCTGTTGATTGCAGACTTCCTGATCCTCGGCAATCTTCTGATCGTACTGCTCCATCAATGCTTTCATCTCAGCATAAGCACTCTTGATCTTCTCAAAATTTTCCTGAGAATCCTTCAGCTGTGCACTGACAATATCTATTTTATCGTCAATATCTGCACTGTCTTTCTTCAGCTGGTAAAAAGACATCAAATACATATTGGCATCATACTGCTTCAATGTGTCTCTGTGTTTGAGATAAATTCTTGCTGTCTCACTCTGTTTGGCAAGGGGTCCCACCTGTTTCTCAAGCTCATACAAAATATCCCGAACTCTGCTGAGATTCTGCTGTTCCTCCGCCAGATTCTTCTCTGTCAATGCTTTTCGACGCTTATATTTGACAATTCCCGCTGCTTCATCAAAAAGCTCTCTTCTCTCTTCCGGTTTACCGCTGAGAATCTTGTCGATCTGCCCCTGTCCGATAATCGAATAGCCTTCCTTGCCGATACCTGTATCAAAAAACAGTTCCTGTACATCCTTCAGCCGGCAGTTATGACCATTAATTTTGTATTCACTCTCTCCGGAACGATAGACACGCCTTGATACAGTCACTGTATCATATTCCACTGCCAGCTGGTGATCCGAATTGTCCAGCGTAATGGCCACATAGGCAAACCCCAGCGGCTTTCTGCTCTCAGTACCGGAAAAAATAACATCTTCCATCTTGGAACCGCGCAGCTGCTTGGCACTCTGTTCACCAAGTACCCAGCGCACGGCATCCGCCACGTTACTCTTTCCGCTGCCGTTAGGCCCTACAATACCCGTAATGCCTTTATGAAACTCAAACACCATCTTATTGGCAAAAGATTTAAAGCCCTGCACCTCTATACTTTTTAAAAACATATACTGTCCCCTAATGTTCCTGCTGATTCTTCAATGAAAGGATGGCGTGATAAGCCGCTTCCTGTCCGGCAGCCTGCTTCGTTCTTCCGCTGCCCTGTCCGATAACGGTATCCCCAAGCTTCACCTGCATCACAAACATTCTGTTATGTTCCGGGCCTTTCATATCCACCACTTCATAAGTGATTGGATCTCTGTGGTCCTTCTGCAGTATCTCCTGCAAAATTGTCTTGCTGTCCTGGAACATCGCCTTATGCTCAATATCATTTAAAACATTGGTCATAATAAACTTGCTGGCCTTGTCAAGGCCGCCGTCAAGATAAATAGAACCGATCACAGCTTCCAGTGCGTCAGACAAAATGGAGTCTCTGTTGCGGCCGCCGCCCATATCTTCGCCTTTGCCAAGCATCAGATACTTGCCAAGGCCAATCTGCCTTGCACAATAGGCCAGTGTCGGCTCGCAGACAAGACTGGCTCTCTTCTTGCTCATCTGCCCCTCTGCCATATCCGGGAAATTCTTAAACAAAAAATCACTGGATACAATCTCAAGTACTGCATCACCCAAAAACTCCAGACGCTCATTATGATGGATCTTATGCAGTTTGTGTTCATTGGCATAAGAGCTATGGGTTACCGCTGTAAACAGCAGGTTTTCATCTTTAAACTGATAATCTATTTTTTGCTGCAGCTCTTTTAATAATGTATGATTTGCCATTCTTCTCCCTCTTCCTGTTCTTTAAAATAGCGTTTTCTATTCAGCCGCCGGTTTTTCCTCTGATCCTGCCGTCGGTTTTTTGTCTATTGTAATTGTCTCAGCAATCTTTCCTGAAATATTCTGCTGCTTAAATGCAATGCACTGTAAAACAGACTGTTTGATTTCTTTGGCATTAGAACTGCCATGGCTCTTCACCACCAGTCCATTCAGCCCCAGCATCGGTGCACCGCCGTATGCAGATGCATCAAAAGCTTTTAATGTTTTCTTCAGATCCTTTTTAATAAGAAGTGCACCGATTTTTGTTTTCAAAGAAGACATCAGCGTTTCCTTGACCTTGCCCATCAATGCACCGGCCACACCTTCATACATCTTCAGAATGACATTGCCCACAAAGGCTTCACAGACAATGACATCCGCATAACCATTCGGAATCTCCCGGGCTTCAATACTGCCGATAAAATTAATATCTTTGCATTCTTTTAAAAGCGGATACGTCTGTTTGACAAGGGCGTTGCCCTTTTCCTCTTCAATACCGATATTGACAATAGCGACCCGTGGATTCTTCCGGCCCATAATATTCTCCATATAGATAGAACCCATTTTCGCAAATTGCACCAGATTGGAAGGTTTCGCATCCACATTGGCACCACAGTCAATCAGCAAAGAAAAGCCTTTTGTTGTCGGGATCAGCGGTGCCAGTGCCGGTCTCTCAATCCCTCTGATACGTCCGATC
>JBNMJG010000199.1:0-3381 GCA_050873705.1 Coprococcus sp.
GTACAAGTTTCACCAGCAAGAGTGAGATCAAAACCTTCTATATCCGTGTTACAGATTCCAATGGCAATATCACCAACTGGATCTATGAAAACGGTACAACCAGCCCATTATAGTCAGGATCAATCCCCCCTGATACTGACTATAATCCGAACCTGATGCTTATACCTCTACCCTTTACCGTCCAAGTTCATTTGGGTGCATCAGGTTATATAAAAGAACCGGAAGTGTAAAAGCTTCCGGTTCTTCGCATTAAAAATCCTTTATTGCCAGGGCTTACTCATACGTCCTGAATCTTGATGTCATTCTTTTTCTAGTCCAGATTGTCCGGTCCGAAACCTTCCGGCAGCAATTCTTTCAGAGAATAAATCTTATATCTTCCATCTTCTGCTGCCAGGATAATCTCAAAAGTCTCCGGATCACAAAATTCCATCATCACCTGCCGACAGACACCGCAGGGTGCCGCATAACCATTCAGTACACCGTTCATCCCGCCCACAACACAGATTGCGCGAAAATCATGGACTCCCTCACTGACAGCCTTGAAAAAGGCCGTTCTCTCCGCACAGTTTGTTGGAGTAAAGGCCGCATTCTCTATGTTGCATCCAGTATAAACGGTGCCATTCGCAGCCAGAAGTGCTGCTCCCACTTTGAAATGAGAATACGGTGTATATGAAAATTTCAGCTGTTCCACAGCTGTTTTTATTAACGACTGAATCAATGTTTCTGACAATTCCCCCTGACCATTTCCAGCATTTATCCACTGCTCACTCATCCTTCAGCCTCCTTTATCCACATCATTTCGACATTTTCCAACACTATTTCCAATGGATGCCACAGCTCCTATGCCTGTAATCATTACTCTGATTCTATCTGCCAATCCTACGCATACCAACGCATCCAGCTAATTATCTCTTATCCTCACGGATCAGATTCCGAATGGCCTCCACAGCCACATGGATCGCTCCCTCGGTATCATGAACCACCGGATTCTCAAGGCCCAGCTTTGCCCGTTCCTGATTGGCCATAACAAGAAAACAGGAACCCACACGTACCCCCAGATGGCCGCCCACAATAAACAATGCCGCCGATTCCATCTCCGATGCCAGACAGCCCATCCGCTTCCATGCTTCCCATTTATTCTGCAGTTCATAGCTTACCGGCATCAGTTCCGGCGCATGCTGTCCGTAAAAGGCATCCTTGCACTGGACAACCCCGGTATGATACGGCATCTTCAAAGCTTTCGCTGCCGAAACAAGGGCTGTTGTCACACCAAAATCAGGCACTGCCGGGTACTCAATAGGCGCATATTCTTTGCTGGTGCCCTCCATGCGGACTGCTCCCGTGGCAATAACGATATCTCCGCTTTTTACATCCGGCTGCATGCCGCCGCAGGTTCCGATTCTGACAAAAGTATCCGCACCGCATCGGTACAGTTCTTCCATGGCAATAGAGGCTGACGGACCGCCGATACCTGTAGATGTTACACTGACTTTCACGCCATCCAGCGTCCCTGTATAAGTCGTAAACTCTCTGTTATCCGCAATCAGCACAGGATTTTCCAGATACTGAGCGATCTTCACACACCGCTTCGGGTCCCCGGGCAGAATCACATAGCGGCCCACTTCCCCTTTGGCCACCTGAATATGATACTGTCTGCTCGCATCTTCTGAATAATTAATCATCGTGACACCCCCATTATTTTAACTTTACAAGACACTTCCCCTGATATGTCATACCCCTATCATAACATGAAAAAGAGGCTGCAACAACAGCCTCTTCTCCCTTACTGTGCCTTGACTTTCGTCCAAAGCTCAGCAAACAATTTCTTAATATCCGTATCCTGATAACGGAAAATCTCATCATTCTTATAACCGACACGCGGTACATAGGCCTCAATGCCTTCAAAATCCTCTTCCTGTGCCTGTTCATACGCGGACAGAACCGTTGAACTATAGCCCACATACTGTGTATTTCTATAGGCTACATCATCTCTCAGCATGAAATCCATGAACTCGTAAGCCAGTTCTGTATTCTCACAATCCTTAGTCATAACCATGGCATCATACCAGAGATTCGTTCCCTCTTCCGGCATCAAAAAGCCCAGATCCTCATTTTCCGACATAATATAAGCACCATCACCGGAATAAACAACCGCCAGTGCTTTGTTGCCGGAAATCATGTTATCGATGACATCATCCCCTGCATAGACCGGTTTCATGGTATCACGCTGTTTCACAAGCCATTCATATGCCTCATGAATCTCATTTTCATCATGGGTATTCATGGAATAGCCCAGTGCTTTCAGGGCGATCATAAATGAATCTCGCTCAGAATCATACATATACAGATTGCCTGCATATTTCGTATCCATCAGCAGATTCCAGCCTTCACTGAGATCCGCCGGATCAACAACTGTTGTATCATAGAGAATACCTACATTGCCCCAGAAATATGGTACAGAATAAACATTGCCCGGATCATATTCTTTGTTCATGACATCAGGATTCAATCCCTCTGCATTGGTCAGACGATCCCAGTCGATCGGCTGCAGATAATCTTCCTTGATCAGACGCTCGATCATATAATCCGAAGGAATCAGAATATCATAGGCATCTCCGGCCTGAAGCTTTGTATACATCATCTCATTGGACTCAAATGTTTCATAAATAACCGTACAATTGTACTCATCCTGGAACTCCGTCAGAAGATCCGGATCAATATACTCGCCGGCATTGTAAACCTTCAGCACCCTCGCCTCTTTGTTATTGCTCTTGTTGGCTGCACAAGTCACAAGACTGAGCACCAGTGCAAAAACAGCGACACCTGCCACCAGTTTCTTCATATTCTGATTGTTCTTCTTGTTGTCTCCGCCGCCAAGTCTCGGAAGCAGATTTGCCAGAAGAAGAATCACAACAATAACCACAATAACAATTGTAGACAATGCATTGATGGTCGGGTTGATACGTTTCGTCATATTGTAAACGACAATTGAAATATTCTTGACGCCATTTCCCGATACAAAATAAGAAATAACGAAATCATCAAAGGACATAGTAAATGCCAGCAGCGCACCGGCAAATATGCCCGGACGAATCATCGGAATGATGATCTTCGTCAGTGCCTGATACGGTGTGGCGCCAAGATCCATGGCTGCATTGGCCAAATTCGGATCCAGACTTCTCACCTTCGGATACACACTGGTGATAACATACGGCGTACAGAAGGCAATATGTGCCAGAAGCATGGTAACATAGCCTTTCTGGAAACCGAGAGATGAAAACAGCAGCATCCATCCGATGGCTGTAACGATATCCGGATTCAGGATCGGGATATCATTCATACTAAGCACCATATCTTTGATGATCTTCCGTGACTTTGACA
>JBNMJG010000200.1:0-3361 GCA_050873705.1 Coprococcus sp.
TGGAGAAGCTGAAAGAAAAAGGAGCCTATGAGGTTTATCAGCCGGATGTTGTGCTTTATGATGTCCTGGGAGATGTTGTCTGCGGCGGATTTACCATGCCGATGCGAAAAGGCTATGCGGATAAAGTATTTATTGTTACTTCAGGGGAGAATATGTCCATCCATGCTGCGGCCAATATTGCCATGGCTATCGACAACTTCAAGAACAGAGGCTATGCATCGCTGGGCGGTTTGATCCTGAATCGCAGAAATGTTAAGCGGGAAGATGAAAAAGTGGCAGAACTGGCAGATGATTTCAAGACATCTGTAGTGGGTACTTTGTCCCGCAGTGAACAGGTACTTTTGGCGGAGGAGAAGCAGCAGATCCTTCTGGAGGCTTTTCCTGACAGTGAAATGGCAGATGAGTACAGAAAACTGGCCGGACAGATACTGGCCGTGTGTGAAGCGAGAGGATAGAAGGAGGCTGTTTTATGTTGAGAAGACTGGGTGAAACCGTCGATCCGAAGGGAGCGGCTGTTGCCATTAAAGATGCGGAGTTTCCGGCGCCATTTGCATCGGAACTGGAATTTAATTCGCCGGTGCACGGAACATGGAATATCGTTCACACCGGTATGCAGGTGCCGGGGGCTCATCAGATTTATGTCTGCGCCGATAACTGCATGCGGGGTGTTGTATTAACAGCGGCAGAGATGAATGAAGCGGAGCGTTTTTCTTTTGTTATCCTCAAAGAAGAGCATTTGCTGAATGGCAATCTGGAAGATATCACCATCGAAGGTGTGTCGGATGTGATCGGGAGACTGGAACAAAAGCCGAAAGCGGTTTTTCTTTTTACAGTCTGTCTGCATCATTTTCTGGGCAGCGATCTTGAGAGAATCTACGATGAACTGGGGAAACGATTTCCTGAAATCTGTTTCGTCAGATGTTTTATGGATCCGATCATGCGAAAGAGCGGTCTGACACCGGATCAGAAACTGCGTTTGGCCATGTATGATCCATTGAAGAAAGGAAAAGTGACAGAAGAAGGTCAGCGAAGAATTTCTATTCTTGGCAGTGATTTTGCATTGGATGAGACATCGGATCTCAAACGATTGCTCAGATGTAATGATTATCAGATTAAGGAATCTCCGGTTTGTGCGTCCTGGGAAGATTATCTTTCTCTGTCAGACTGTCGGATGATGCTGAATTGTTATCCGGCAGGAAAAGCCGGTACAGAATGGGCAGCAGAGAGACTGGGGCGGCCATTTATGTATCTGCCGGCCTGTTTTGGCTATGATGAGATTATCGGGCAGCTTGAAGTTTTATCAGAGTCATTGGAGCTGCTGGGTGTTCTTGACTATGAAGGTGAAAAAGAGAGCTGCGAAGCGGCGCTGCATGAGGCATTTCTGAAAATCGGAGACTGGCCTATTGTTATAGACGGGACGTTTCATCCGAGACCTGTGGGATTGGCAAGACTCTTGATCTCTCATGGTTTTCATGTAGAACGGATTTATCTGGATGCCGTCAGCCCTGAGGAGGAGAATGATTTCAAATGGCTTCAGCAGCATGCGCCGGAGTTGATGTTGTTTGCAACGGTGCAGGTGAAAATGCGTGTCCTTCCGAGACAAACGGAGCGGGAGATGCTGGCATTGGGGCAGAAGGCGGCCTGGTTTACAGGCAGCAGACATTTTGTCAACATGGTACAGGGGGCGGGCCTGTATGGCTTTGACGGAATCCGGCGTCTGGCACATCTGATGGTTGAAGCAGCCCGTGAAGAAAAAGAGACACCGGATCTTGTGATCCGCAAAGGATGGGGGTGTGAAAGCTGCATATGAGACAGGCATATCGAATAATACCGATTTATACAGCCGATGTATCCGGCGTCTGTTCAGCCCTTTATGAATTGGGCGGTATGACAGTGATGCACGATCCTTCGGGATGCAATTCGACGTATAATACCCATGATGAGATCAGATGGTATGATGAGGATAGTTTGATCTTTATTTCGGGTCTGACAGAAATCGATGCGATTATGGGAAATGATGAGAAGTTTATCCATGATATCGAAGAGGCAGCCCGTGATCTGAAGCCGCGTTTTATCGCTTTAGCCAGTTCACCGATCCCCTATATGAATGGCACGGATTTTTCGGCCATTGCGGAAGTGACGGAGCAGGATACGGGCATACCGACCTTTGCAGTGCCTACAAACGGCATGCATGATTATGTGCGTGGGGCAGGTATGGCTTTGGAAGCCATTGCAGAACATTTTGTCAATGAAAGAAGTATAGAGAATGGACGTCTTGTGAATCTGTTAGGGGTTACGCCATTGGATTTCGGCCCTCTTGATCATGCTGAAACCATGAAGCACAGTCTGGAGCAATACGGCTGGCAGATCAACAGCATGTGGGCCATGGGGGATACCCTGGATCAGTTGT
Organism: Coprococcus sp.; assembly: GCA_050873705.1. Taxonomy (GTDB): domain Bacteria; phylum Bacillota; class Clostridia; order Lachnospirales; family Lachnospiraceae; genus Coprococcus_A. The sequence continues at coordinate 2,411 of JBNMJG010000200.1, forward strand.
CGAAATCTGCAGATGCGGCAGTGAATGTGGTTGTTTCATCTGTGGGGCTTCGGGCAGCCAAAGTTTTGCAGAGAAAATTTGGCACACCTTATGTGGTTGGAGCACCGGTTGGCCGCTTCACGGAGAAATTGTCAGAGGCAATGGAAGCAGCTGTCAATGGCGCAAAGGCAGGAAATGTTGTCTATGCAGCCTGCAGAATGACGCCAAAGAATTTACAGGACGGCAATGATACTAAAGAAAATATGAGACAGCAGACGGAGGTTACGCTGATTGGTGAACCGGTAACAATGGGCTCGCTGGCAGCGGCTATTGAACTTCAGTATGGCAGACCAGTACGTGTATTGTGCCCGTTGGAGGAAACGGAAGGACTATTGTCCTCTGGGGATGAGGCCGTCTGCGGTGAAGAGATGATGGAAGAAAAGCTGAAAGATGCAGGAATCATTGCGGCAGATCCCTTGTATCGGCCGATCTGTCCGAAAGATGCTCAGTTCTTTGAATTGCCGCATATTGCTTTTTCGGGAAGAATCTATTTGAAAAAAATAAAAAAGATGCCGGGATTTGCCGACCTTATTTGAGCTTAAGGAGGACAAGAGATGGGACTGAATGAAACACCGTCAGGTGAACGTGTACATATAGGCTTTTTTGGACGAAGAAATGCAGGGAAATCCAGCCTGGTCAATGCTGTGACAGGACAGGAGCTGGCTGTTGTATCCGATACAAGGGGAACGACAACTGATCCTGTCAGCAAGGCAATGGAACTTCTTCCGATCGGACCGGTTGTCATTATAGATACACCGGGGTTTGATGATGAGGGTGCGCTGGGTGAGTTAAGAGTCCGCAAGACAAGACAGATTTTGAATAAATCGGATGTGGCTGTGCTGGTGGCGGATTGTACAGAAGGATTAAAAGATTGCGACAAGGAATTGATTGAGATTTTCCGACAGAAAGAAA
>JBNMJG010000201.1:0-3347 GCA_050873705.1 Coprococcus sp.
AAAATCCGATGAAGAAATTCTATATCAGGATTTTAAGAAATTCAAATCAGGAGATACAACATTTGGTGTCGGTCAGGTTACATCTATGAATGTGGAAGAACTGAAGAAACTGAAAGACAAGATGAAGCCATTTCTTGAGAGTGCCCGTACAAAAGAGAATATGGATATGCTGTTTTTGCTTTTAACAGATATTCTCAGTGAGAATTCTTATGTCATCTATGCGGGCGCAGATGCTGAGAATATTCTTTCTCAGGGCTTTAATCAGACCCCGGTGGATGGTGAAGCACTTCTTGAAGGTGTTGTATCACGAAAGAAACAATTTGTGCCTGTGATGATGGGCATGTTGATGGCATAGGAGGAAGTGAAAATGAGCAAGGAAAAAGAAATATTTGTAATAGGTCATAAGAATCCGGATACAGACTCCATCTGCTCAGCGATTGCCTATGCATATTTCAAGAATCAGGTAAGCGGAAAGAATTGTTACAGAGCAAAACGTGCCGGTGAAGTGAATTCAGAAACCCAGTATGTGTTGGATAAGTTTGGGATAGAAGCACCGGAATATGTGGATAACGTCAGAAATCAGGTCAAAGACAGTGGATTAAAGGAGGCTGAACGGGTTTCAAGAGATATGTCAGTAAAAAAGGCATGGGAACTTCTCAGCAGTAAGAGGGAATCTACATTAACAGTTGTCAATGACAATGATGGCCTGGAAGGCCTGATGACAATCGGAGATATCGCCAAATCCATTATGGATGTGTCCGGCGGAAGAGCATTAGCTGATGCGAAGACTTCATACAGAAACATTGTTGAAACACTGAAAGCGGAAGTGCTGGCCGGTGATATTGAGAATAAGACAGCAACCGGAAAGGTCATTGTTGCAGCCGCCAATCCTGACCTCATGGAGGAATCCATTGAGGCCGGTGATATGGTGATTATGGGTGATCGTTATGAATCGCAGCTTTGTGCCATTGAGATGCAGGCGGCATGTCTGATCATCAGTATCGGATGTGAGGTATCACCATCTATTTTGCAGCTGGCAGAAGAGAAAAACTGCATCATTCTTCGCACAGCCTATGATACATTTATTACTGCCAGACTTTTGAACCAGAGTATTCCAATCGGCTACTTTATGATCAAGAATAATCTGACTTATTTCAGAACCGACGATTATACAGAAGATATCAGAGGCATTATGGCCAAAATGCGTTACAGAGATTATCCGGTTCTTGACAGTGAGGGCAGACTGGTGGGGATGATGACACGTCACAGTCTTCTTGAAATGGATAAAAAGAAAGTCATTCTGGTAGACCACAATGAAATCGGTCAGGCAGTGGATGGTCTGCATGAGGCAGAAATTGAGGAGATTATTGATCATCATAAGCTTGGCTTTGTGGAAACTATTCGTCCGATCATGTTCAGAAATCAGCCTGTGGGCTGCACCGCGACCATCATATACATGATGTTTAAGGAGAATAAGATAGAGATACCGGAGAAAATTGCAGGTCTGATGTGTTCAGCGATTATTTCCGATACTCTTTTATATCGTTCCCCAACCTGTACCGCCATTGATAAAATTGCTGCGGAAGAATTGGCGGCGATTGCAGGGATAGAGACAGAAGCACATGCGAAAGCGATGTTTACAGCAGGAAGTAATCTCAGCCAGAAGACATCAGAAGAAATTTTATATCAGGATTTCAAGAAATTTAAATCCGGTGATATTTCTTATGGTGTCGGTCAGATCAGTTCCATGGATCATGATGAGCTGACGGGAATTATCGACAGAATGACAGAATTTATGGAGAAGGTACGTCCGGAGACAGGATTGAATATGCTGTTCTTTATGCTGACAGACATTTTGGAGGAATCAACGATGCTGCTTTGTGTGGGACCGGATGCACTTCAAAAGGTAGCTGAGTACAGCGGATGCCCGGTACAGGGCAATGTGGTGATGATGGAAGGCGTTGTTTCGCGTAAGAAGCAGGTTGTGCCTACATTGATGCAGGCCTTCCAGTCCTGATCAAAATATATCGCCGAACTTAGATAGATACAACAGAAAGGCAGAAAAATGAGTAAACAATTATGGAAACCGGGAAATATGCTGTATCCTTTACCGGCTGTTCTGGTGTCCTGCGGAGACAAAGAAGGCAATTGCAATGTATTGACAGTTGCCTGGACAGGAACCATTTGTTCAGATCCGGCGATGGTATATATATCTGTAAGAAAAAACAGATATTCGCACCATATGCTGGAGGAGACAGGAGAATTTTATATTAATCTGACCACAGAAGCTTTGGCTTTTGCAACAGACTACTGCGGTGTGAAATCAGGTAAAGATCTGAATAAATTTGAAGAGATGCATCTGACACCGGAGATGGGAATGCTTACATGGGCGCCGATGATCAAAGAAAGTCCGGTATGTATTGCCTGTGAAGTTGTGAGAATAGAAGAACTTGGCAGTCATGATATGTTTATCGCCAATGTCAAAGGTGTTTATGCGGATGAAGCCTATATGGATGAGAAAGGCAAGTTTGAACTGGTGAAGGCAAAGCCAATCGTCTACTCACATGGACAGTATTATGGGTTGGGTCGTTATATCGGTAAATTCGGATGTTCCATACAGAAAAAGCCTGCGAAGGTAAAAAAAGCGACAGCGCATAAGGCAAAGTCAAAAAGTAAAAAAGCATGATCGATTACAGAAAGAAAACAATCACCAAAGGGCAGCAGCAATTGAGATGCGGCTATACAACGGGAACCTGTGCAGCAGCCGCAGCCAAAGCGGCTGCAGTCACATTGCTTACCGGGGAAATTTGCAGATATGCAGCAATAGGCCTTCCGGGCGGAGAGAATATTCTGCTTGAAACAGAAACTCTGGAACATCAGAAGAATGGTGTAAAATGCGGCGTGATTAAGGATGCCGGTGATGATCCGGATATTACGAATGGCCTGATGATCTGTGCAGCTGTAGAAAAGAATACCTCAGGAAAAATTTGTATAGACGGCGGAGAAGGGGTCGGGCGTGTGACACAACCGGGACTTGATCAGCCGGTTGGTGCGGCAGCAATTAATTCAGTTCCGAGAAAAATGATACGGGAAGCAGTGGAATCTGTATGTCAGCAATATCATTATACAGAGGGGCTTATGGTTACGATTTCTATTCCAAAAGGCAGGGAAACGGCAGAAAAAACGTTAAATCCCATGTTAGGGATCGTTGGCGGGCTGTCTGTTCTTGGAACAACAGGCATCGTTGAACCTATGAGTGAAAAAGCATTGATCGATACGATCGCGGTGGATATCCGTCGGCACCGGGCGCAGGGAGAGGATATTCTTGTTATGGCGCCGGGCAATTA
>JBNMJG010000202.1:0-3344 GCA_050873705.1 Coprococcus sp.
CCTATGAACAGTGTGCAGGTTTCCTGCGCATCAGCGATGGCAGTCAGCCTTTAGACAATACAGGCGTTCATCCGGAAGCGTATGATGCTGTTAGGAAACTGCTGTCAGAGCTGGGGATAGAACCTGAAAAACTTCGTGAAGGAAGCATTCCTGTCCGGATTGAAGATTATACGAAGATGGCGGAAAAATTATCGCTTGGTGAGATCACGCTGCATGATATTGTCCATGAACTGAGACGTCCGGGAAGAGATCCGCGAGAAGATATGCCGAAGCCGGTACTTCGCACGGATGTTCTTGAAATGAAAGACTTGAAACCGGGCATGATCTTAAAGGGCACCGTCAGAAATGTCATTGACTTTGGTGTGTTTGTGGATATCGGTGTTCATCAGGACGGATTGGTGCATATTTCACAGCTGACGAATAAGAAATTTGTCCGTCATCCGATGGAAATGGTCAGCGTCGGTGATGTGGTGGAAGTCAAAGTGATGTCTGTAGATCTGACGAAGAAACGTATTCAGTTGACAATGATTCTTGATTAATGATACTATTATAGATTAGATACAAGGAGGCAAAATGGACGAGATTAAATTTAAAATTACATTAAAACTAAATGATCTGTATTATTTTATGATGCATCATTATTACAGTAAGCCTGCAGGTATCATTGGACTGGTGCTCAGCCTTGGTTCACTTGTATTGCTGATTACCAGATGGAATGTGACAGATGCAACTGCCAAGATGCTTTATTTTATCATTGCATTGCTGTTTACTGTCATTAATCCGCTGATGCTGAGGACAAAGGCAAGGGCACAGATCCAGAGAAACAAGTCTCTGGGCGGCGGTCTGGAATATATTTTGTCTGATGAGCACCTTTCAGTATGCCTCGGAGAAGAAAAGGCGGATATTGAATGGAACCAGATCATTAAAGTCAAAGATAACGGCCGGGAACTGGTTGTTTATATGACAGCAGCCCGTGCTTATATCTGGCCGAAGGACCAGCTGGGGGCGCAGTATGACGCTGTGACAGCTTTCTTAAAGAAACATATTGATGCAGGAAAAGTAAAAGTGAAATAATTGCTCAGAACAATTAAAAATTAAGAGAGTCAGATTATGAAGATAGAAACATTTAGTGCGGAAGAAACGTATAAAATAGGTGAGCAGATGGGTAAGGAGGCCAAGGCAGGAGAGGTTATCTGCCTGATTGGCGATCTCGGCGTGGGCAAAACCGTGTTTACTCAGGGATTTGCAGCAGGACTTGGTATTACAGAACCGGTCAGCAGTCCGACATTTACGATTGTTCAAACTTATGATGAGGGAAGAATCCCGTTTTATCACTTTGATGTTTATCGAATTGGTGATGTGGAAGAAATGGATGAAATCGGATTTGATGAGTATATTTTCGGTGAAGGTGTCTGCCTGATCGAATGGGCCAATCTGATCGAAGAAATTCTTCCGCCCCACTATCAGACAGTGAAGATAGAAAAAGTACTTGAAAAAGGTTTTGATTATCGAATGATCACAATCGAGGCGGAAGGAGAATTGCTGTGAAGATATTAGTATTGGAGAGCTCCGGCCTGGTGGCTTCTGTTGCAGTGGTGACCGAAGAAAAACTGGTGGGGGAATATACAACAAATTTTAAAAAGACCCATTCACAGACATTATTGCCTATGATGGACACATTATTGAAGATGATCGGTATTCCGGTCCAGGAGATGGATGCCATTGCAGTTTCCGGCGGCCCTGGTTCTTTTACCGGCTTAAGAATCGGCTCCGCAACAGCCAAAGGGCTTGGCCTGGCATTAAATATTCCGATTATCAGTGTGCCTACGGTGGATGCCATTGCTTATAATCTGTTTGGAACGGATGCGGTGGTGTGCCCGCTGATGGATGCCCGCAGAAATCAGACATATACAGGATTATATGTGTTTGAGGGCGATCAGATGAAGTGCATTTCAGGCCAGAAAGCGGTGATGCTCAGTGAGATCGTTGACGAGATCAATCAGCTGGGACGCAGGGTAATCTTCCTTGGAGATGGAGTGCCGGGATTCAAGGCTTATATTGAAGAGCATATTCAGGTACCGCACAGTTATGCACCGATCCATCTGAGCCAGCAGAGAGCCGGAGCACTTGGTGCACTGGCGCTTCAATATTATCATGAAGGAAGATACGAATCTGCAGCGGACCATCAGCCGGATTATCTGCGCCTTTCCCAGGCAGAAAGGGAATTGGCGGCCAAAAAGGGACAGGAAAAGGCATGATCATAAGAAAAATGGAGAGCCGGGATCTGCAGCAGGTAGCAGTGATCGAGGAAAGTCTTTTTAGTGATCCGTGGTCGGAAAATGCTTTCAGGGATACATTGGATCAAAAAGAGGCGGATTTCGTTGTTGCTGTCAGTGAGCAGGAAGAGATTATCGGTTACTGCGGTGCTTACAGAGCGCTGGATGAAGCGGAGATTGTCAATGTTGCCATCAGGAAAAAAGATCAGAATCAGGGGGCCGGAGCCGTAATGGTCCAGGCACTGATTGAGGAAGAAAAGAAAAAGGGCGTTCGTTTCTTTATTCTTGAAGTGCGGGAAAGTAATTTATCGGCACAGCGCTGTTATGAGAAACTTGGATTTAAAAGCATCGGCATCCGCAAAAATTTTTATGATTGCCCCAGGGAGAATGCCCTGATCATGCAGATGGAAAGTATTGCCGGTGACGAATAAAACGTATTTTTGTATAATAGACCTTGTCGAAAAAGATCATTATCGGGAAAACAGGGGAGGTTTCTATGAAAAAATACGATGAGATAATTAAAAAAGACGTATTCGTATGTAATTGCTGCGGAGAGCAGATTGCAGCTGTTGACGAAAGTGACAGGGCGGATTTTCTGGATGTATGCAAGACATGGGGATATTTTTCAAAGTGGGATGGCTGTATCCATCATTTTCATATATGTGAAAAATGCTATGAAAAGATGATACAGTCATGGTGCTATCCGCCGGATGTGGCAGAGCAGACGGAATTGATGTAAAAATAGACATTGTGCCTGGGCCCTTGGCGGAGGGCGATAGATAGAAAGAGGAATGATATGCTGGATTTATGTTTGCTTGGAACAGGAGGAATGATGCCGCTGCCGTACCGGTGGCTGACATCGTTGATGCTGCGCTACAATGGCAGCAGTTTATTAATTGATTGCGGGGAAGGTACACAGATTGCCATCAGAGAAAAGGGATGGAGCTTCAGACCGATTGATATTATCTGCATTACCCATTTTCACGGAGACCATATCAGCGGTCTGCCGGGTATACTGCTGGCTATGAGCAATTCTGACAGAACAGAACCGTTGACAATGATCGGGCC
>JBNMJG010000203.1:0-3331 GCA_050873705.1 Coprococcus sp.
GTACAGGGACACGGCAGAAAAGTGGCTTCAGAGTGCATCAAGTGCGGTAAATGTGAAGAAGTCTGTCCGCAGCATATCCATATCAGAGATGAGCTGCAGAAGGTGACAGATACACTGCTGGCATAGTTTTAAATGGCGTGCGGCATTCTAAGTGACTGCCGTTCATGAAAAAATAATCATTGTTCAAGGTGTTATTCTTGCAAATACAGCATGATAACGCTATAATAGAGTGTGACAGCGGGGAGTCTGCAGGAGCAGGCTGAGAACAGGCTGAGCCGCCTGGACCCATAACCTGATTTGGATCATGCCAACGTAGGGATATGTATGCACACCGTCGCATAAAGCGAATGAGAATTTTGATGCGGATATGTCTTTCGGGGCATATCCGTTATTTGATTTTAGGGAGCGTATGAAAATGCTTGGAAATTGTATTGATAATGTAAGAAAGAATGTTCCTCTTGTTCATAATATCACGAATTATGTGACAGTGAATGATGTAGCCAATATTTTACTGGCCTGCGGCGGCAGCCCGATTATGTCTGCTGAGCCGGAGGATGTGGAAGATATCACATCCATCTGCGGCGGTTTGAATATCAATATCGGCACGCTGACAAAGAGCAGTATTGAAGGCATGTTCCGTGCCGGAAAGAAAGCCAATGAATTGAATCATCCGATCCTTTTGGATCCTGTGGGTGCCGGTGCATCGGCCCTTCGTACGAATACAGCGGTTCAGCTGATGGAACAGCTGAAACTGACGGTGATCAGAGGCAATATTTCCGAGATTAAGACACTGGCTTTGGGAAGCGGTACCACAAAGGGCGTGGACGCTGATGTGGCAGATGCTGTGACTGAGGAAACACTGGATCAGGCGGTTCAGTTTGTCAAACAGTTCGCTGCAAAATCCGGTTCGATTGTCGCCATCACAGGTGCCATTGACCTTGTGTCCGATGGCGAGAAATGCTATGTGATCCGCAACGGCAGACCGGAGATGGGCAAGATTACAGGTACAGGCTGTCAGTTATCAGGTATGATGACAGCTTTTCTGGTGGCGAATCCGGACAATCATCTGGAAGCGGCAGCTGCTGCCGTATGCACCATGGGGCTTGCCGGTGAGATCGGATGGAGCAGAATGCAGGAAGGCGACGGTAATTCTACCTATCGCAACAGAATTATTGATGCCGTTTACAATATGGATGCATCAACTTTAGATAAGGGGGCAAAATATGAAGTGCGCTAAAGAAGATTTATTATTGTATGCAGTCACAGACCGTCATTGGTTAAATGGACGGACATTATATGAAGTGGTCAAAGAAAGTCTGGAGGGCGGTGTCACATTTCTTCAGCTGAGAGAGAAGACACTGGATGAGGCTCATTTCCTTGAAGAAGCCAAGGAACTTCAGAAACTCTGCAAAGAATATCAGGTGCCCTTTATCATCAATGACAATGTGGATATCGCCGTTGCCATGAATGCAGACGGTGTTCATGTGGGACAGAGTGATATGGAAGCCGGAGATGTGCGTGCCAAATTGGGGCCAGACAAGATCATCGGTGTTTCAACACAGACTGTGGAGCAGGCCATCCTGGCCGAGAAGCACGGAGCTGATTATCTTGGTGTCGGTGCCGTTTTCCCGACAACATCCAAAGATGATGCAGCAGAAGTTTCTTATGAGACATTAAAGGCTATCTGCGAAGCTGTGTCCATTCCTGTAGTGGCCATCGGCGGTATTACACAGGAAAATGTTGTCAAACTGGCCGGAAGCGGTATTGACGGTGTGGCAGTCATCAGTGCGATCTATGCGCAGAAAGACATTAAGAAAGCAGCAGCAGATTTGAAAGCAGCTGTTAAAACAATCGTATAAAGGAGGCAGCTGCATGTGTACAGCGGCAACTTATCAAACAAAAGATTTCTATATGGGACGAACGCTGGATTATGAGTTTTCCTATGGCGAAGAAATCACCATTACTCCGAGAAATTATCCATTCCATTTCAGACATGGTGCGGCCCTTGAGCATCATTATGCCATCATCGGTATGGCGCATGTAGCAGAGAATTATCCTCTTTATTATGAGGGAACCAATGAAAAAGGATTGGCTATGGCCGGTCTGAATTTTGTGGGGAATGCGGCGTATGGTCAGCCAATGGAAGGAAAAGATAATATTGCCGTATTTGAGTTGATTCCATGGATCCTGGGGCAGTGCGTCAGTGTTGCAGAAGTTAAGAAGCTGATTGAGAAGCTGAATATTGTAGATACGGTTTTCAGCCCGCAGTTTCCGAATGCACAGCTGCACTGGCTGATCGCGGATGCCGATGAAGCTATTACCATGGAATGTATGAAAGACGGACTGCATATCTATGATAATCCGGTAGGTGTGATGACAAATAATCCGACCTTTGACAAACAGCTTTTCAGACTGAATGATTATATGGGGTTGTCACCGAAACAGCCATTGAGTAACTTTTCAGATAAATTGAATATGGACAGTTACAGCCGGGGTATGGGCGCCATCGGACTTCCGGGAGATTTATCCTCCGGTTCACGTTTTGTTCGTGCGGCATTTGTGAAAATGAATGCGTTGTCCGGGGACTCTGAGGTAGAAAGTGTCAATCAGGTCTTTCACATTATGGGCTCCGTGGAACAGCAGAGAGGTTGCTGTGAAGTGTCAGAGGGCCATTATGAGATTACGATCTACACGGCATGTATGAATGTCAGCAAAGGTATTTATTATTATACCACCTATACGAACCACCAGATTAGCGCTGTGGATATGCAGAAAGAAAATCTGGATGGAGAGACGCTGGTGCGTTATCCGATGCTGCAGGAAGAGAAGATTTTAATACAAAACTAAAAAGGAAGCTGTCGCTTTAACGATTAGAAAATCGTGAAGCGGCAGCTTTCTTTTTTTGCTGACCGTAGTTATGTTGGTTTAATAAGAAGGGCGGTTTAAGTTAAAAATTCGTATGCGTATTTTGGCATCATTTTTGCTACATAAATAATTATCAAGATTATTTATTGGAGGTATACGAATGAAAGGCTATATGCAAACAGTTACAGGAAATGTGCAGGTAGAAAAAATGGGGCGCTGTCTTTGCCATCAGCATGTCCTTTTTGGTTATCCGGGATGGGAAGGTGCGGTACTGACACCATTTTCATGGGAAGAGAGTATGAAGAAGGCGGTAGATATTCTGATGGATGCCAAGAACAACTGCGGGCTTCAGACCATTATTGATGCAACACCGGCAGATTGTGGACGCAATGTGGAATTTCTGAAGGAATTGTCTGAAAGAACGGGAGTCTACATTGTAGCAAGTTCAGGGTATTACTATGAAGGA
>JBNMJG010000204.1:0-3324 GCA_050873705.1 Coprococcus sp.
CATCCATATCACGCCGGACACTTCCGAATCCTGAAGCTTCATCTCCTCCGGTTCCACATCTTTCCATATGTAAAAAACCTTACTTACCTGATTATCTCTGAAAGGTGCACCGTGAAAAATCGAATCCGACTGGATTCTGATCAGCCCGCAGTCATTCAGATCTTTCTTTTCAGCCGAAAGCCCCAGCTCCTCACCAAGTTCCCTAAGTGCTGAATCTTCAAAATCCACCCCCGCCGGAATATGTCCCGCACTGGAGGTATCATAGCATCCCGGAAAAGAATCCTTGTCATCACTTCGCTTCTGCAAAAGCACCTCCACACCTTCCGGTCTTCTTCTCAAAAGCCAAACATGAGAGGTCCTGTGTCTGATTCCATTCGCGTGGGCAGCACTCCGTTCCACCGTCTCACCGGTGGGTATCCCATTCTCATCCACAACATCCAAAAACTCCATCATGCTCCATCTCCCATCATACTTCAACATGTCCGCTTTCACGGTTCTTCTCTCTAATCATATCCAAAAACCTTCCCCTTTTCAAGCCGTCCTCTCTATATTGCATCTATTTCTATTAACTTTCTCAACAGTCCCAAAAACAGTAGACATTCCTACTTTCAAATGCTATAATAACATCGATTACAAATCCACAAAACCAGATGGAATATCCTTTATGATTTCATCTGCTTCATACGTAAAATATCTTGAAATTGCGAAGCTCAGTTCTCTTTTGGACAGTGCAAACGTGCCAGCTTTGAGCTGATGATTTGAAATAGCTCTGAAAGCAACGGGGTTCGCAATCCAGAACTTTTTAAGGAGTGAGACTATGTTTATTACAGATGATATCCGCTATGTTGGTGTCAATGACCATGATGTTGATTTATTTGAGGGACAGTATGTCGTAGAAAATGGTATGGCTTACAATTCTTATGTGATCATGGATGAGAAGATTGCAGTTATGGATACTGTAGACGGCAATTTCACAGACGAATGGCTGAAGAATATCGCTGATGTGATTGGTGACAGAAAACCATCTTACCTCATCGTTCAGCACATGGAACCTGACCACTCTGCCAACGTTGCCAACTTCCTGGATCTTTACAAGGATGCCAAAGTCGTTGCAACAGCCAAGGCTTTTGTAATGATGAAGCAGTTCTTCGGCACTGATTATCCTGAGAGACAGATTGTTGTCAAAGAAGGGGATACACTTTCCCTTGGTGCACATACACTGACATTTGTGCTGGCACCAATGGTTCACTGGCCGGAAGTCATGGTAACATATGACAGCAAGGACAAAGTTCTCTTCTCCGCTGATGCCTTCGGCAAATTCGGCGCCCTTGACGTTGAGGAAGACTGGGCATGCGAAGCCCGCCGTTACTACTTCGGTATCGTCGGCAAATACGGCGTACAGGCTCAGGCACTCCTTAAAAAAGCAGCCGGTCTTGACATTCAGACAATCTGTGCACTTCACGGTCCGATCCTCAAGGAAAATCTCGGCTACTATCTCGATCTTTACAATACATGGTCCAGCTACGGTGTTGAAAGCGAAGGCGTTGTCATTGCTTACACATCTGTTTACGGCAACACCAAGAAGGCTGTTGAACTGCTGGCAGACAAACTGACGGCCCTTGGCTGCCCGAAGGTTACAGTCACAGACCTTGCCCGTGATGACATGGCAGAAGCTGTGGAAGACGCTTTCCGTTACGGCAAACTCGTTCTGGCTACAACAACATACAACGGTGATGTCTTCCCATTCATGAAGACATTCATCGAACATCTGACAGAACGCGGCTACAAGAACAGAACCATCGGTCTCATTGAAAATGGTTCATGGGCACCAACAGCAGCCAAGACAATGCTGAAGATGTTTGAAGGCAGCAAGAACCTGACATTCACAGATACAACTGTTACCATCAAATCTGCTGTCAATGCAGAAAACGAAGCACAGATCGCAGCTTTAGCTGCAGAACTCTGCAAATAATTATTTTTCGTGATCAACAATGATGAATGACGGAATTTCATGTTAGTAAAAGAAATCCCCCGCTGCTGGCAACCGGCTCCGGGGGACTTTCTCTGAAAATCCGAAATTTTGCAATTTATTTTAAAGGTATATCTCATATGATTCAACTTAGTCCCCGTGTCAACAACCCGGCAGTCGGAACATTCTTCGTGCTCCTGTCTGCTGTTTTTTTCAGCCTCGGCGGTTTTATGATCAAAATTGTCCCATGGCAGTCTTTATCCGTCAGCGGCGTCCGGAGTATTTTCGCTCTGATCACACTGCTGATCTATATGAAACTGATCAACCATCCATTCCGGCTGAACCCCTCTGTCATCTTCGGAGGTATCTGCTCTGCTTCCATGAGCATCACCTTTGTCTGTGCCACCAAGATGACATCCGCCGCCAATGCGATCATCCTGCAGTTTACCCATCCGGTTTTTCTGATCCTGATCCTCTGGATCTTTTATCACAAGAAACCGGATAAGAAGGCTGTCATCACATGCTTTATCGCACTGTTGGGCATTATATGCTTTTTCTTTGATAAGATTACTTCCGGCGGCACCATCGGCAATGTTCTGGCCATCATCTCAGGCCTTTCCTATGCCATTATGTTCCAGATGAAACAGATGAAAGGCGGTGATTTCGAATCATCTCTCGTCATCAGTTATATTCTGGCCTTTCTCATCGGTCTGCCGACATCAATACACGAAACGGTGCACACACCCTCTGTATGGCTGGTGATCATTCTTCTCGGCGTTGTGCAGACCGGTCTGGCAACCATCTGCCTGTCCAGGGGACTTGACGCCGTACCTCCGGTCACAGCCGCATTGACATCAGGCATCGAGCCGATCCTCAATCCGGTTCTTGCTGCCATCATCTGCGGCGAAACCATTGGTCCTATGTCCCTGGCAGGGGGTGTTCTCGTTGTCGGTTCTGTTCTGGGCTACAGTCTCAGCCAGATCAAACATCCCTCTGCTCCTGACTAAACAGTCCTATTTGTCATGCTTACTTAATCTATCAAAATGCGATGAAACATGCTTCGTCTCATTATCCACAAAAAAGAATGTGCTGATGTGGTAGCACCAGATAAGAAAACATTGAAAAAGTCAGTAAAATCAATGTTTTTCATGGTGCAAACACGGTGCGAAGTCAGGACAATCAAATACTGACAGGCTCAAAGGGTGTTGATATGCAAATATCAGCACCCTTTTCCTATACCCATACCGCCGTAGGCTCAAAAAACCTATGGCGTTTTTTTATACCCATTTTGAAGGAGGCTGGCAATGAAACTGACAGAAGCAGAAATGAGGATGGTGTTTCAGATTGAAAGTACC
>JBNMJG010000205.1:0-3294 GCA_050873705.1 Coprococcus sp.
ACACATATATTGCTGTGTACGCTTTTTAGACATATTTGATGACTCACTTATTCATAGAAAAAACCGTCTTATACCGATTCAGTACCGGCTGCTAATGGCAGGAATGACTGCCGCATCCATGATCACCGCACTGATGGCCGCCTTCACCATGTTCATGATCATGATGGCTGCATTTCACATCCTCATCAAAATTCAGATGACCTTCCAGAAGTGCTTCAACCGCTGCATCTGCATTGCCGCTGCATCCTCCAAATAATTTAATACCCACCTGTGCCAATGCATTCTGAGCACCGCCGCCGATACCGCCGCAAATCAATACCTGAACCTGATGCTCTGCCAGAAATCCGGCCAGGGCACCATGTCCGCTGCCATTTGTTCCTACAACTTCTGAATCAACAACCTTTCCGTTTTCTATATCATACAGCTTGAACTGCTCTGTATGACCAAAATGCTGAAAAATCTCTCCATTATCGTATGTTACTGCAATCTTCATTTTAATGATCCCCCTGATCTTTGTTCATTGCCTGAGCCCGGCATCGATGTTTCGGACATCCGCCGCACCCACAAGTTGACTCTGCGCCATCACATAACCGATAGTCTCCGCCTTCAATCCTGAGCATCTTGCCGTCTACGACAACTTCCGCCAGTTTCTTTCTGGCATTGTCATAAATCTGCTGCACCGTTGTTCTGGCAATATGCATGTATTTCCCGCATTCTTCCTGTGAAAAATTCTCTTTATCTATGAGACGGATCGTCTCATATTCATCTACTGTCATCACAACGCATGCCTCATCTGATGCCCCGCAGGAAGGCATAAATTCGGATACCTTTGGAAGACAGCATACCTTTCGGCACTTTCTTGGTCTTGGCATCTCTTCATCCTCTTTCTCGACGAGATGAAACACGCGCTGCGCGTTTCACTCGTTATCGCGATATTCGCGTAAATCAAACAGCTATACTAATGCGCGCAATCAGCATAACCATTTTCATTTGTTCAACTATTCGTTATAAATGGCATATGTCATTTATAACACAGTTATCGGCATATGTCAATAACTCATCTTTTTATCAGTACCTTTATTTGTCATCAAACAAATACCTTAAACAATTGCTGCAGTCATCCAACGGCCACTTAAGTATTCCATCAAACGCCTGACTGCAGTCTGTCACAACTGCAATCAGATTTTCTCTGCAGCATGATAATTCATGGGATATTCCTTCTCTGACGATCTCTATCTTCGGAAGCATACTTTGCTTCATTCCTTCTATAAGAATAATATCTGCATCCGAAAATCCATTGACCAGCTGCCAAAGGCCAGTTTCTCTGTCTGCATTGATCATATATCGATTTCTTGAAAAAATCGCTGTCTCCCCTGCACCGGCCTGATGGTACCTGTAGGTGTCTGTCCCAGGTCTGTCACCCTCAAAATCATGACCGTCATGCTTGATAACAGCTGCTGTTTCGCCGCGGGCCTTTATCTCTCTGATCAATTTTTCAATATAGGTTGTCTTGCCGGAATTTTTGACTCCGCAGATACATAATATTTGCTGTTCTTTCGGCATATTCAAAGAGGTATTTTTCCACCGTTCATACGCTTCCGGCGTGTTGATATTGACAAAACATGTATCCGGAACCCCCATCTCTGCCGATGACACGATCAAACAGCGGCTTCGAATCAGCAAATGCATCATTTTGTAATCTTTATACAAAAACATTTGCTGAATTACCGGCAAAAGAGAACTGCGATACAACCCGCATAAAGGATGAATCCGTCCACGGCTGTCCTGATAAACCATACAGTCATACCCCTGTTCATACGCATCCGCAGACATCTGAACCAGGATGCCCACCATGCTTTCTGTCAATTCGGGCACATCACAGGCTGTCACAAAAATCCATTCATCTTCATCCTTTAACTGCTGCAATACCGTGTATAGACCGCCTAAAGGGCCGCAGCCTTTGACAACATCTATAAGCCCATGACAGTTGTTATCTTTGCACACATTTTGAATAAGCGCCAACTGGGCCTCATCGGCTGCCGACAAATAAATCCTATCTGCTTTTTCCAATGCCTTGATCTGCTTTAACAGATAAGATTGGCCTTTTCCATCCTTCAGCAGAAACTTTGGCTGTCCGCCCATTCTGGACGACTGACCGCCCAAAAGAATCACCGCTGTATGACATTTTAAAGACTGCTGTGTCATTATTTTCACTCCCAAATGATATAAAAATCCCCGTATTCCCCTTAACCCAAGGACAATACGGGTTTTATCTTTTGTAAACAGGATTCCTGATCATTCAGGTCTGCTCTTATAGTATACCTTAATTACCGCCTCACATGCAACAGAAACATATGCAGCTTATATCATATGCCATTTGCAGCGCGATTTTCCAAATTCCTTAAATAACCTGGAATTTCGTCCATTTCTGCGAATGATACCGCCAAAGGAAGATTGCACCTTTGAATACAAGGTCCATGCTCATACCAATGGCAACACCGATAACACCCATATGCAGCCAAAGCCCAAACAGCATGGCAAAAAAGAATCTGGCACCTATCGTCAATGTAATCGAGACGATCATTGTAAAACGGACATCACCGGCAGCTCTCAGACCATTGGCCATTGGTCCTGAGAATGGGTAAGCAATACCATTAAATATATTGTTGATCAGAACAAGAATAAGGACCAACGACTTTGTTCGATCGGATATGGCAAAAAACCTAAGTAAAAATGGCGTAATAGCAAATATCAGACCGTTCCATGCCACCGACAAAATAAAAGTCAGTTTATTTAATTTCTTAAAATAATAATTGGCATTGTCAATATCTCTGGCGCCCATGCACTGACCGATCACTGTTGTATAAACCGGGGCCATGGCAAGTCCCATAATGGCTGCCAGTGACCAGATGCTCTGTGCCACCCCGTTGGCAGCAATCTGATAGGTGCCGAATAATGCAACCATACTGGACAACGCCACCTTGACAAGCTGATGCACACCATTTTCAACACCATTCGGAATGGCGATGCCCATGATTTTCTTCAGCAGCCTGCCATCCCAGGTAAAAACATTTCTGATTCTGTAGCGGACATCATCTTTTCGATTGAAGCAATAAATCGTAACGATAACCGCAGACAATATCCTTGAGATTAATGACGGAACTGCCACTCCGGCTGCCCCCTGATGGAATACAAAGATACCGACCGCATCTCCGATAATATTCACAATATTGGCCACTGTAGAGATATACATGGTAATCTCCGTTTTACCGACACTTCGGCACATAGCCGCTC
>JBNMJG010000206.1:0-3290 GCA_050873705.1 Coprococcus sp.
GCAATGATCACACCATAGGCTGATATGGAGGCATAAGTTGTTTTCTTAAAACGGCATGAACAAAAAACGCCGATACTGCCGATAAATAAAATAAAAAATCCTACATAGGCCGCAGACTGATAAAGCACTCCCAGCTGCATACCGCCATACATGGAAGTAACCGCCAGAATCGGAACACTTGTAAGCACCAGCAAAACAGCCTTACTGATACAGGACAGCAGTTTGCCCGTGACGATTTCACCCACTGACATCCTGGATGACAGCAGAATGTCCAGTGTCTGCCGTTCCCTTTCTCCGGCTATACTTCCTCCTGCTGCCGAGGGTACAAACAGACACAGCAGGACAACCTCTATTGTCAGGACCACCACATAAAGAAGCATCATGGAAGAATAAGGTGCTGACCCGTTTCTGATATATTCCTGCCGAATAGAATACAGAACGATCAAAGTCACAACAGATAATATGCTGTTAAAAATCACTGCCAGAACAGGTATCTGCATGGATCTGGCTGACATCTTCAGTTCATTTTTATAGACCGGATTCATATGCATGCTCTTTCACCTCCGGATCTGTAATACGCATAAACAATGTTTCCAGGCCGCTTCTGTCTCTCCCGAAAGAATAGACCGGAATCCCCTCTGCTGCCAGCTCATGAAGCAGCATGACCTCATCCTCACGACCGCCTTTAAATACCGCCCGTATCTCATTCTCATTATAAGACAGCGTTTCTACCATCTCATTCTTTCTGATCAGGGCGATGGCCTCCTCCTGCCTGCCTGCAGTATGAATAACAAGGGGAGAAGCCGTAATCATATGATATTCAATTTCTTCCACACTGCCGTCCATAACAGCTCTTCCTTCATCAATAATACAAATATCCGTACACATTTCCGAAAGATCCGAAAGGATGTGTGAACTGATCATAACCGTTCTTCCCTGTTTTCGCAGCTGCCTGATAATCTCCTTAAACTCATATCTGGCTCTCGGATCCAGACCGGAAGCCGGTTCATCAAGAATCAGCAGCTTCGGATCATGGATCATGCATCTTGCTAGGCACAGCCTTTGCTTCATACCTCTGGAAAGACTGTCCACATAAGCCTCTTTCTTTTCCGTCAAATTAACCAATGACAGCAGCTGCTCTGTCTTTTGTTCTGTCTTCTCCCGGTCAAGTCCATAAATAGACGCAAAGAAAGCCATATATTCTTTTACCCTGAGTTTATCATAAACACCAAAGAAATCCGGCATATACCCGATCATCTCTTTGTGTCTGCTGCCGATGTCCATGCCATCTATAAGGATCTGTCCGCTGTCAGCTTTAAGCAGTCCGGCGATAATCCGCATCGTCGTTGTCTTGCCCGCTCCATTTGGACCAACAAAACCATAGACGGCACCATCATTGATCTTCATATTCAGATTTCTGAGCACCATATGATTGTCAAAAGCTTTGTAAAGATGTTTGATCTCAATCATTCTTTTCACCTCCTGACATGGTAAATACAGGCATATAGTGATCTTCATCCATATTCTCAATCTGAACACGCACTTTAATGACGCGGTCTTTTGAGATGTAATCCTTCAGCTGCTCTGACGTCATCATGTCACTGTCCTCCATCACTGTATCATACACACCGGTAGAAAGATTATAAAAAGCAACATTCATCAGATTATCTTTGTTCAGCCATTTCAGGTAAAGTGTTCCCGTTGCGTCACTGACAATATATCTGGCATTCAATGTATCCGAGCCATAAATAAGATAACTGGTCGGATCGAAATTATAAAGATCTTCTTCGTTTTCTGCCTCTTCCGGTTCGATCATAACCTGGGATGTCCATCCCTCTCCGCTGTCTGCCACTTCAATTCCCGATTTGATCAATGCCAGGCCGCAAACAGAAGAAATCTGGCCATTATCCTGTACACCGATATCATAATCCCTGGTAAAACCGCCCACTATATCTTCTTCCCGTGAAATATTAGAAGACAGGTTATCCATCATTCCGGTCATTACCGATGAAACTGCAGCTGTATTGCCCGGATTGTCCATCTGCCATGTATCTAACTGGATACTGCGGCTTTTCAGAAGCTGTACATTCTGCAGCTGATCCAGCGTCTTTGTCTCACCGGCCGCCAGATCACCGATCATAAACAGCAATCCTTTATGGATGACAAAGGCATTATGAAGATTCCATTTCGTTGTGTTGGTCACGGTTCCCGATAATGCACCTTTATAGTAGAACGTATCAGCACTGATGCTGCCTTCTGTCTTCAATATTCTTGAATTTGAAAAATAATTTTTGTCGAAGGCGCTTCTGCCCCTGACAAGCACGTCCGTTCTTGTATCAGAAACAGACATTGCCATATTGTATTCTGCTTCACTCAGTTTTGTCTTCATACGTTCAAATCTTTCCTTCATTCCCGTCTGAAGCGGCAGATAATATTCATCACTGAGCAGCACCATGCGGCAATCCCCCTCAATGCTCATCACTGACTTTTCCTTATCCGGGCTCGTCAGCAATATTTTGGTATTCTCCACCGTTGCCTCATCCGTGAGATCCACTGAGGAATAATAACGTATAAAAGGTTCTGTATAGCGGGTTGAACTTCCTGCCATATAGATAATCGCTGAAAATAAAATCGCTGTACCCGGTATAACCAGCCACATGTATTCTCTTTTATCTTTTTTCTTGAAAAGCAGATAGGCAGCCGGACCCATACATAAAATATAAATCAGCAAACTGAACACATAAACAGATATCGACGGCAGTGCACTGCCTGTATCATAATTGAGAATCGATGTTACATTCCAGTAGTAATCGGTATAATCACCGCCAAAAAGTGCATTCATTCCTTCATCGCCGAATATATTCCTGACAGATTTCAAAAAAAATGTACCGCTCCAGTCCTCCGATGCATACACAAGGATTCTGCCTTTTCCCCAATCTGTCATATGATCGTCATCCGGTGTCTTTTCAATCAAAGAATCATAGACACTCTGTTCCATCATCACATGACCGCCGTACATCACCCATTTTGAAATATTTTCCCAATCACCCTCAGAAATTGCTTTGTCCAATATCAGAAGGTTCACATTTATTTCCTGGATATTGCCCAATTCCTCTTCTGTCATCCTGCGGGACTTCATGGTCACATCCCCACTGATAGAGGCCGTCTCATATTTGATCTTCGACTGATCGATCACCGTCATTTTCTGAGTATCATCGGTATAAATGCCTGCTGCAATTGTATAATTGGCATCCGACGCAACTTGAAAATCCGTCATTGTCCGGCACAGC
>JBNMJG010000207.1:0-3262 GCA_050873705.1 Coprococcus sp.
ACAATGTAGATGGCACTTGTATTCATTTCAGCAATATGACCGCAGGACATCATGGAGAAGCCATGGAATGGATGGAAAGCATTGCAGAAACGATATTTGCGGATATATTCTTCATTTGTTGCGAAATATTCACCATAACGATCGATATCCGGCAGTGTGTTCATATGATCATGCTGGAACAGTTCATACTGTTCTCTCAGGTATGGCCATAATTCATCATGGAAGTAACCGTTGCATGCAGATGAACAAATGATGACGCAGTTATCGCTCATGATTCTCTTAAAACGAAGTACCTGTGCACTTAAAGCCTGCATCATCATGATCGGATTTGTGCCCATGCCGCCACCGTAGTGGAATTTCTGAGGCATACCAAATACCAGCACATCGTATTTCTTCTCTGCCCAGTGGACATAAGTTCTCTTATCTGCCAGCTTCCAGCTGATCGGCATCATTTCTTTGGCATAACCGGAATAGATAGCGATCTGTCTTGAATAGGTATCCAGAACAGCATCACAGCAGAAGAAAGGATGGCCCATCTTCTCTTCCATATGCATACTGATCTCATCGAATTTGTGTCTCATCAGGCTGCCGCCGTTTACAGGTGTAAAGTCATCTCTGTGCATAACGGATGGTACATGATGGCTGGCGATACATCTCCAGTTTGTGATACCTGTTGCACTGTGCTTGTAACCGCCTGAATAACCGCCGTAAGGGTTGCCCTGTACATGACCGATCAGGATCGGAAGATCTGAATCATAAACATATTTGTTCATATAAACAGGATCACCGCGCTTTGTTGTACCAAGATAGATCATATGCTCCTGATCTTCGCTGTCGTGGCTGATGATCTGACCTGTATGCCAGAATTCATTGAACAGTTCTTCACCGAAAATCGCTTTTGCATCGGATGCCTTGCTTCTCGGATGAAGACCATTAGAAATGATGAACAGGATATCTTTCTTCTCTACGCCTGCTGCGTAAAGCTCTCTTAAAATATATTTAATGCTTAATTTTCTATGGCTTGTTGGCTGCTCGCCGCCTTTAACACGGTCCGGAACAATGATCGTAACCGTTGTACCTTTGTGTGCAAGCTCTGTTAATGTCGGCATGCCGATCGGATGTGCCAGGCTTTCAAGATATGCAGCCTCTAACTGGTCCTCCGGAATACATGCAGGATCCTTTACTGTTTCACCGGTGATAAATACATCTGTATTATCCGGCAGTTCTGCCTGCATTGTGCCTAATCCATATTCAAAATCAAGTTTCATGTTATTTCCTCCCGATTATAATATTATCTGAGTTATAAGTCGTCTGTTTCCAGAAAAATGGAAACCCGGCGGATAGGCCGCCACCCGGTATACCGAAATTTGACATTTTTCGGCATACAAAAGGTGCCTCATGGTAATGAGCCACAAGGCACCTGCTTTAATCTGCCAGTTTACTGTTAAAGATGGCAGATACTGCCCTGCAGTAAAATCATTTCAAACACATACCGTGTTCTCTTCATCAGAAATTATTACTTGCCTGCTTCTTCCATAACGTCGAATAATACATAGTCTTCTACAGGTACTTCTGATTCAACATCACCATTGTCGATGAAGTTCTTCTGCTGTACTTCGTAGTAACCTTTAATTGTACCATCGCCTACATATTTAAGAAGTGTTGCGCTGTCAAGCCAAGCACCATCACCTGTCTGAGCAAGTGCGCTTTCTTTGTCTGTACCGCATTCCTGAGCAACATAACCTGCAACTTCATCATAGTTGTCTGGGTTTGAACCGAAGTCCATTGCTTTGTAAAGAGCCTTTGTGAATTTCACAAGAACGTCTTTGTTTGTTTCTGCGTAGCTTGGCATGCGGATCCAGCTTGCACAGTCAGCTGCGATATCAGAGAATGTTGTATTTGTACAGAATGTCTGAACATCATCACCAAGTTCATTGGCAATTGTTGTTGAGCTTGGAGACCAAGGAGCACAAGCGTCGATAGAACCGGAAACGATTGCACTTACCATGTTGCTGACTTCCATATCATATGCTTCAATATCATCCATTGTCAGGCCAACGGAATTAAGGGCTCTCTTTAAGATTGTTTCTGAAGATGTACCGGATGCATAAGCAACTTTCTTACCCTTCAGATCTTCAAGGGAGTTTACACCATGAGATTTAAGACCCATTACACAGTCTGCGTTGCCGAGCTGTGAGAAGCAGAAGATATCTGCCTGACCTTTGATACACAGTTTGTGAGCACCAGGTCCGATGTAAGCGACATCAATAGAACCGGATTCCATAGAAGCGATTTCTGTAGGACCATCCTGGAACATGTAAAGCTGAACATCAAGACCTTCATCTTTGAAGTATCCTTTGTTGATTGCTGTTGCTACCTGCCACAGTGATGCGTAGTTTGCCATGTAAGCAACGTTCACATGTGTCAGATCACCTGAAGCTGCATCTGATGCTTCTGTTTCCCCTGTTGTTTCAGATGCTGCTGCAGTTTCGGATGCTGCTGCTTCTGTTGATGCAGGTGCCTGTGTTTCTTTTGCAGATGAGCTTCCGCATCCTGCTAAAGCACCCATTACCATTGCTGCTGTTACAACAACTGCCATGATTCTTTTTTTCATTTCCCAATCTCTCCTTTTCCTTAAAAAAGTATGTCAGTGCCCGGTTCATTACTCCGTTCACCAGTATCATTATAACCTCACATTCCGCCCAGAACAGCCATTTCCTGACGATGGCCGATCTGTGCGGTCTGTAAGATAATAATTCTTTTATTATTTCTGGACTTCCAGATATTCCTGATATACCTGACTCCAAATGTAATTCTTCAATTCAACGAATCTCGGGCTCATCTTCGTTGCCTGATCTCTCGGATGAGGAATATCAATATCGATAATCTCTTTGATACGTCCCGGACGGGCACCCATGATGACAACTCTTGATGCCAGCACGATGGCTTCTTCAATATCATGTGTAACAAAGAAACATGTCTTGTTCTCTTCCTGCCATGTCTTTAACAGCTCTGTCTGAAGCTGTGTTCTTGTCTGTGCATCCAGGGCACCAAACGGTTCATCCATCAGAAGTACGGAAGGATTAACGGCATAAGCTCTCGCAATAGCCACACGCTGTTTCATACCACCGGACAATTCCTTCGGGTAGGAATCTGTAAACTTCTCAAGACCTACCATCTTGATATATTTTTCAGAAATAGCATCCATCTCTGCCTGGGATTTACCCTGCAGTTTCAGACCAAACTGAACGTTTTTCTTAAC
>JBNMJG010000208.1:0-3240 GCA_050873705.1 Coprococcus sp.
CGAATTTGCCCTTGGATGGGGCAAAGTTTCCAATGGCACGCTGAAAAACAAATACCCATCCGGCTGGCGGCTTGTTTAGGAGCATTTTATAAAAATAAGTTTTCAATCGGATAAACAGCGCGGGAGGTATATATGAAGACAAGTTTCAGATTGGACAAGTACCTGGCGGATATGTCTGTGGGGACCCGCAGTGAAGTGAAGAATCTGATCAAAAAAGGACTGGTGACGGTGAATGGTGAAGTCATCAGAAAGCCTGAATATAAAGTAGATATTGAAAAGGATGAACTGGTATGTCAGGGAGAGCCTATTGTTTATCAGACGCTGGTTTATTATATGCTTAATAAGCCGGCGGGAGTTATTTCAGCCACCAATGATCCAAAGCAGCAGACAGTGCTGGATCTGATCACGGATAAGTCCAGAAAGGATCTGTTTCCGGTAGGGCGTCTGGATAAGGATACCGAAGGCCTCTTATTGATCACCAATGACGGAGATCTGGCCCATCAGCTTTTATCCCCGAAAAAACATGTGGATAAAGTTTATCGTGCGGTTATTGACGGTCAGGTGACAGAAGACGATGTGGATCTGTTCGCAAAAGGGCTGGAGATCGATGATGAAGACGGTGCCTGGACAGCGATGCCTGCGAAGCTTGCGATTTTATCTTCCGGACCTGAATCGGAGGTTGAGATCACCATCCGTGAAGGCAAATTTCATCAGATTAAGCGGATGTTTGAGGCCGTGGACAAGAAAGTGGTCTATTTGAAGCGACTGTCCATGGGAAGTTTAAAGCTGGATGAGACACTGGCTCTGGGGGCATACCGGGAACTGACAGAAGGAGAAGTACAGGCACTGAAAGAAGCGAAAGGACATACGAATGATGAAAAATGATAGAGAGAGACTCCTTGATGGAAAAGAAGCCGTTATTTTTGATGTGGACGGTACACTGATCGATTCTATGGGCGTCTGGGAGGATGTGGACAGAATCTATCTGGCAAAACATGACAAGCCCATGCCGGAGGATTTGCAGCGGAAACTGGCAGGACTCAGTATTTTGCAGGCCGCTGATTACTTCAGAAATGTGATCGGCATTGATGATCCGCCCGAAAAAATGCTGGCGGACTGGAATGAGCTGGCTTTTGAACAGTACAGACATGAAATTCAGATGAAGCCGGGAGCTGCAAAATGGCTGGCACTCATTGAAGAGAAAGGGCTGCCCATGGCAGTGGCAACCAGCAATACAACAAAGCTTGCCATGACAGCCCTGCATGCCCATGATATTGAGCATTATTTTAAAGTGATTATGACGGGTGAAGATGTGATAAAAGGCAAGCCGGATCCCTTTGTGTATCAGGAAGCTGCCAGACGGCTGGGTGTGGACCCTGCAAAGTGTCTTGTTTTTGAAGATATTCCGGAGGGCATTCAGGCGGGACTTTCTGCCGACATGACCGTGTGCGCCGTGCAGGACGATTTTTCTGATTACCAGATAGAAGAGAAGAAAAAGCTGGCTCATTATTACATCAATTCCTTTGAGGATATTTTTGATAATAAAGTAGAGGTTCTGGCATGATAAGAGATTTTCTTCCGATTAGTCGGGATGATATGAAAAAACGGGGTTGGGATGAACTGGATTTTGTCTACGTCATCGGTGATGCCTATGTGGATCATCCATCCTTTGGTCCGGCCATTATCAGCCGTGTGCTGGAATCCCACGGTTATAAAGTGGGCATTATTTCCCAGCCGGACTGGAAAAATGACCAGTCAGTGATGATCCTTGGAAAACCCCGACTGGGCTTTCTTGTTAGTGCCGGCAATATGGATTCCATGGTCAATCAGTATACGGTTTCAAAAAAAAGGCGTCATCAGGACGCCTTTACGCCGGGGGGCGCCTACGGCAAAAGACCGGACTATGCAGCGGTTGTTTACGGCAATATGATCCGCCGTGCCTGCCCGGACAGACCGATCATTGTGGGCGGTATTGAAGCAAGTCTTCGAAGGCTGGGGCACTATGATTACTGGTCCAACAAGATTCGAAGGTCACTGCTTATTGAATCTTCGGCTGATCTGCTGTTGTACGGCATGGGTGAGCGTTCTATTGTAGAGGTGGCTGATGCATTGGACAGCGGCATTGAGGCCTCGGATATCACATGGATCGCTGGTTCTGTATTTAAGAGCAGAACGGCGGAAGATTTCGGTGAAGAAGCCATTATGCTGCCGACATTTGACGAGATTGCATCAGATAAACGCAAATATGCCGAAAGCTTTTATATTCAGTATCAGAATACGGATCCATTCTCCGGCAAGCGAATGATTGAGAAATACGGTGCCCGCATGTATGTGATACAGAATCCGCCGGCCAAACCTTTGAGTGAGCAGGAAATGGATGACGTCTATGATCTGCCTTATATGAGAGATTATCATCCGTCTTATAAAGCTCTTGGCGGCGTACCGGCCATTGAAGAAATCAAATTCAGCCTGGTGAGCAACCGGGGATGCTTCGGCGGCTGCAGTTTCTGTGCCCTGACGTTTCATCAGGGAAGGATCATCCAGACCAGAAGTCATGAATCCATTGTAAAAGAAGCAGCAGCTTTGACGAAACGCAAAGATTTTAAGGGCTATATCCACGATGTGGGCG
Organism: Coprococcus sp.; assembly: GCA_050873705.1. Taxonomy (GTDB): domain Bacteria; phylum Bacillota; class Clostridia; order Lachnospirales; family Lachnospiraceae; genus Coprococcus_A. Next base: position 2,630 of record JBNMJG010000208.1, read on the forward strand.
GCCCGACGGCCAATTTCAGACATCCTGCCTGTAAGCATCAGTTAAAACGCGGTGCCTGCCCGAATAAGCAGTGCCTGTTCCCGAAACCCTGTTCCCAGATGCAGGCAGATCACAAGGACTATGTGGCGCTCCTGCGCAAACTCCGTGCGCTGCCCGGAATTAAAAAGGTCTTTATCCGCTCCGGTATCCGTTTTGATTATCTGCTGGCAGATAAAGATAAAACATTCCTGAAAGAATTGTGTCAGTATCATATCAGCGGTCAGCTGAAGGTGGCACCGGAACATGTCAGTGATGCGGTTTTGGACAAGATGGGCAAACCACACCATGAGGTGTATGTGGATTTTACGAAACAATATAAGAAAATGAACGAGCGCCTTGGTATGGATCAGTATCTGGTGCCGTATCTTATGTCTTCTCATCCCGGTTCTGAACTGAAGGATGCCGTCACACTGGCGGAATATATCCGGGATCTTGGCTATATGCCGGAGCAGGTGCAGGACTTCTACCCGACACCGTCCACCTTATCCACCTGTATGTATTATACAGGGCTTGATCCGCGGACGATGACACCGGTTTATGTACCAAAGGACCCGCATGAGAAGGATATGCAG
>JBNMJG010000209.1:0-3238 GCA_050873705.1 Coprococcus sp.
GACCCATCATTGTAGCATCACAGCCTGCAACTGCGAAGGATACCATCTTAGCGATTGGTTTGATACCAAGTTCTTTTGCTTTGTCAGCAGCCATTAATACAACGAATGCTGCAGCATCAGATGTCTGTGAAGAAGTAGCAGCTGTAACTGTACCGCCTTCTTCAGCTGGGATGAAGCAAGGTTTAAGACCTGCAAGTGTTTCCATTGTAGTTGTTGGACGGATACCTTCGTCTTCTGTAACAACCTTTTCGTTGCCATCCTTGTCAACAACAGTTACAGGGATGATAGATGGAGCAAGTTTGCCTTCCTTCTGAGCCTTTGCAGCTTTCATGTTGGATTCGTAAGCCATACGGTCCATTTCTTCTCTTGTTACACCGTAGTTTTTAACGATGTTTTCAGCTGTCATACCCATGCCCATGTAAGCGCCCGGAGCATGTTCATTTAACCATGCATCCTGGAATTCTACAGGATATGGAGCATATGTATCTGTCATGCTTTCAACACCACCAGCTACGATAACATCACCCTGACCGCAAGCGATTGCGTTGGCACCTGTAGCGATAGCCTGAAGACCTGAAGAACAGAAACGGTTAATTGTATGACCTGCTACGCATTCCGGCAGTTCTGCTCTTGCGCAAACACTCTTAGCGATATTCATAGATGTTGTACCATGCTGTACAGCACAACCCATGATCACATCTTCGATTTCAGAACGATCCAACTGAGGAACTTTGTCCAGTACACCCTTTAAAACCTGTGCGGAATATTCGATTGGGTGAGTACCTGCGAAAGAACCTTTTCTTGATTTACAAACTGCTGAACGTCCATATGCAACAATAACAACTTCTCTGCTCATTTTGCAAAACCTCCTAAAAACCTTTATGAAATAATTCGTGATATCTGCTGTGCAGATATCTTACTTATCCGTATTTCTTTTCATTAATTAGCATACCACATTTCTAATAGACACTGAAATAACCCTTTTCAGTCCGTTTATACAAAATTCGAATAACCATAAATATAGTAGAAACTGCAATTTGGCACAGTGCCTTTTGACCGTTCTACGGCATTCACCGCCAAAAACAGTAAAGATCTGCAACGAAAAAAGCACCCGATTCATTGCTGAACCGGGTGCCCAAATTTCAATTAGTCTGTGATATATGGCATTAAAGCGATATGTCTAGCTCTCTTGATAGCTGTTGTAAGCTTTCTCTGATGTTTAGCGCAGTTGCCTGTGATTCTTCTAGGAAGAATTTTACCTCTTTCAGAGATGTATCTCTTTAATTTGTTTGTATCTTTGTAATCGATAACTGCGTTCTTATCTACACAGTATACACATACTTTTTTTCTTCTGCGCATAGGTCTTCTCTTCATCTGAGTGCCTCTGCCTTCTTCTTTATTGTATGGCATATCAAAACCTCCTTCTCAAATTCAAATCTTTCTGTTATGCTCTGATAACAGATCATGTCCTATTCTAGCTGAATGGCAATTCTTCATCAATGCCATCCGGAATGTTCATAAAACCATCCGATGGTGCCTGACTTGGCACAGGTCTTCCGGACTGCTGATAACCACCGCCATAATTGTTGTTGGCTGCAAATTCACTGCTGTTGCGGTCACTTGCTGCTTTGCTCTCGGCAAATTCCTGTTCTTCAACAACGATATCTGTTGTGTAGACTCTTACACCATCTTTATTAGTGTAACTGCCTGTCTGGATTCTGCCTGTGATCACAATACGAATGCCCTTGTGAAAATACTTCTCTGCGAACTCAGCCTGACGACCAAAAGCAACACAGTTGATAAAATCGGCATCCGGATCACCGTCACGTTTGAATGTACGGTTCACTGCCAGTGAGTAGCGGGCAACTGCTGTAGAGCGTTCACCCTGTGAATATCTAATCTCCGGATCTCTGGTTAATCTTCCCATCAAAATAACTTTATTCATTTAGACTTACCCCTTTTCTAATTAAGCGTCCTGTCTAATGCATAAGTATCTGATTACATTCTCCATAATACGGACACGCTGTTCAACTTCGTTTGGACAGTTTGAATCGGATTCGAAAGTGATGAAGTAGTAGAAACCTTCTTTCATCTTCTGAATTTCATAAGCAAGTCTCTTCTTGCCCCATTCGTCAACGTTAGTAACAACGCCGCCAAAACGAGCGATAACTTCCTTGATCTTCTCGATGCTTGCTGCTCTTTCTTCATCTTCGATCTTTGTAGTAAGAACTACTGCTAATTCGTATTTGTTCATGCTAGTGCACCTCCTTCTGGACTTCGCGGCCCTCCCATTGCGGAGAGCAAGGAATTAATATATAACATATCACAGTTACCCAGTTTACCATAAAAAAAAGTGCAAAGCAAGCACTTTTTTCATATTTTAATATAAAATTGCCGATACTTTCCGACTGCACAGATCAGCTCATCATCTATCGTGTAATCTTAATCTCTTCTCCGCCTCGTTCCAGTCTGCGGATATTCTTCTCTACCAACTTGCGGGCCATCATCACCTGATGCTCACATCCGCAGCATTTCAATCGGAAATCTGCACCGCTTCGGAGCACTTCCCAGTCAAAACTGCCGCAGGGATGTTTCTTCTTCAGCCGGACAATATCGCCTGTTAAAATTTCCATTTGGTTCCTCCTCGTATACTCATATAATTCACACTGTTTGCAAAATTATTCGTACTATACACCTATTCAGAAGTGAATTTAATTTTGCAAACAGCTGCATTTATAATTTCAAAAGTATCATTTTCAAATAATTTGTTTTCTTTAAGTATACTGAGAATTTCTGCAAATGACAAGGATTTATCTATTTTCTACTCTATTTCCATCCATTCATCTATGGAATAATAGGTGGCATTTTCACACTCTTCAACATTCAGATCTCCCGGGTACCCTTCCGTTGGCCGAAGTATCAATTCTTCTTCTCCATTCTCATTGTCTCTCCAACAAAAAGCATAATACCTACCATTCACCCGAAGGAAATAACCATACAAATCAACTTCAGCATCTTTCAAATCTTCCTGACTGATTGCATCCGGAATCAGTTCGTCATTGATATTGTCATAGACCTTAACTTTTCCCTCGACTAACGGTATAACCGTGTCTTTTTTAGTCCAAAGCATCGTTTCTCTTGCGAAAATTTCCGATCTCTGTTCCCAGTTGCTCATCGGGAAAGCCCATAACACGCACTGATCTTTTGGTTCATCTTCTTTCTGCATATAGGACATCTC
>JBNMJG010000210.1:0-3199 GCA_050873705.1 Coprococcus sp.
ACATATGATCTTAATAAAAAACGGCAGGGTAGTAGACCCTGTGACAGGTGTGGATGAAGTGATGGATGTGCTGATCGATGGTGCGCATATCGAGGAGGTCGGACATAATCTGTCTGCGGAAGGTGCAGATGTGATCGATGCCGCAGGTCTAGTTGTGGCACCGGGACTGGTGGATACCCATGTGCATTTCAGGGATCCGGGTCAGACTTACAAAGAGGCTATCCTGACAGGTGCTGCGGCAGCGGCAAGAGGCGGTTTTACGACAGTTGTATGTATGGCCAATACAAAGCCGACGGTAGATAATGTGGAAACATTAAAGTATGTTCAGGAAAAAGGCGAGAAGACCGGTATTCATGTGCTTCAGGCAGCGGCCATCAGCAAAGGCTTAAAGGGTCAGGAGATGGTAGATATGGATGCGCTGGCCGAGGCCGGAGCAGCAGGTTTTACAGATGACGGCATTCCGATCATGGATGAAAAGCTTTTGCTGGCGGCCATGGAGAAAGCAAGAGATCTGGATATGCCAATCAGTCTCCACGAAGAAGATCCGCTGTTTGTGAAACAGGCCGGCGTGAATCAGGGGAAGATTTCTAAACAGCTGAATTATGGCGGTGCATCCAGAACAGCGGAAGATGTGATGGTAGCCAGAGACTGCATGCTGGCATTGCATACAGGTGCTCCAGTCTGCATTCAGCATATCAGTTCAGCCAATTCCGTGGAGCTTGTCCGCATGGCGAAGAAAATGGGAGCAGATGTTCATGCAGAGGCAACACCTCATCATTTTACGCTGACAGAGGATGCAGTGCTGAAATACGGCACACTGGCACGTATGAATCCGCCGGTCCGTACAGAGACTGACCGACAGCAGATCATTGAGGGATTGAAGGATGGCACCATCGATCTGATCGTGACAGACCATGCACCCCACAGTGCAGAGGAAAAGGCAAAGCCGTTGGCGGAAGCACCAAGCGGTATTACAGGCCTTGAAACTTCTCTTGGTCTTGGCCTGCTTTCACTGGTTGAACCGGGGCATCTGACGTTGATGCAACTGATGGCCTGCATGAGCAAAAATCCAGCCGAATTTTATCGTATGATCCCGGGCAGTGTGACTCAGGATGCACCTGCTGATCTGGTGATCTTCGGTGAAAAAGAGCGTTGGACAGTGGATCATTTTGCGTCAAAGGCCTCCAACAGTCCTTTTAAAGGATGGGAGCTTCCTGGCAAAATCCATTACACAATCTGTGCAGGCAAGATTGTTTATCAGGGGTAACAAATAAGTATTCAACTAAGGTTCAGACCACAATAGGGTAGTATTATGAAAAAAATAAGTAGATTGATCATTTTTTGCCTGATCATCAGCATACTCTGCGGATGCGGCGCCGGCAAAGAGAATAAACAGGAGAGTTTAAGTGATCTGCCGACAGTTACTGTCGGATGTGACAATTATTCACCTTTCAGCTTTATGGATGCCAATGGCAATATGACGGGCATTGATGTGGAACTGGCCAGGGAAGCCTTTTCGCGTATGGGCTATGCTCCTGAATTTGTTTTTATCAATTGGGAAGATAAGAAGAATTTGCTGGCCAAAGGCAGTATTGATTGCATCTGGAGCAGCTTCACCATGACAGACCGGGAAGACGAATATAATTGGGCGGGTCCTTATATGAGGAGCCATCAGGTGGTTGCCGTCAATGAGGACAGTGATATTCAGACTTTGGAGGATCTGGAAGGTAAAGTGATAGCTGTTCAGAATACGACGAAACCGGAGGATATTATCCGCAGTCATGACGGCACGCTGCCGGAACTGAGAAAAGTCATTTCTGTTCAGAAGCGGGATCTGATTTTTATCCTTTTGAGTAAAGGATATGTGGATGCGCTGGCGGCCCATGATACATCTGTCGATCAGTTTATGGAAGAATCCGGATTGAAGTTCCGTATTCTGGAGGAACCGCTGCAGACGGTGGATCTTGGTGTTGCCTTTGATAAGGCGGATACACGGGGATTGAATACTCAGCTGACAGATACATTAAAGGAAATGCAGAAGGATGGAACGGTGAAACAGATCATCGGCAAATATCTTATGAATGCGGACAGCTATCTGGAGGAGGAGTAGGATGGAACGCAGAAGGACGAGATCCTGGAAACGGATAGCCGGGCTGGAAATCGCATTGGGATTGCTGATGTTGACAGTCATATTTGTACTGGCAATCAATAGGGACATGAAAAGGGCAGAGAGCGAATTACTGAAAAATGTCAATTATATGAAAGAACAGTGCAATGACAGTGAGATCCGTGATCTGGCTTCCGAAGCCAAAAGCCTTCTTCGAGTGACGGAGAGTGTCGAACAGATCCGTTGGCGGCTGGAAAATGGAGAGGATATTCAGAATAGTGACAGCACAGATGCCAAAGATCTGGCAAACTGGGCCAAAGACTGTTATATGGACGGTCTCATTTTACTGGATGACCGGGGCAATATACAGAACTCGACAGATACATCAGGTTTCGGATGCGCTGAAGTTCTGGGTATGGTGGAGCTTGATGCATTGATGGATACCCTTTCTTTCAGCGAAAAAAGCTATGCGCTTCGTGTGACATTGGAGGATGAATCCCATATAGATATGGCAGCTGTAGGGCGAAGGGACGGCAAAGGCGTTGTCGTGGGCTATTTTTATACATCGGCAGCCTATGCCCGCACGATCAACAATTCCATCAGAGCGATTGTCTCCGGTTTTACAATGGAAACAAATGGAACAATTGCCATCAGCAACGGCAATCAGATCATTATTTCCAATGACAGCAATCTGGAGGGAACCAAGATAGAGGATACCCGTATTCTCAAAAGAATTATGGAGCGCGGGACCGGCAATAAGATGACCCATGCAAGAAATGACAATAATCCGTTGAGTCATTATTTCGGCCTGATGGATAAAAGCAAGGATTATTACATTTACGCATTTATGGATGAGCACAGGGTGTTTTCAACGACCTTTCCGAATGTTTTGTATGCACTGTTTGTTTATATGATGGCATTGGCGGTTGTCGATATGCTGCTGTGGAGAACAGACAAAGCTTATCAGCAAAAAGAGGCAATGGCACAGAGAGAGTACACGGCAGCATTGGAGGAGAAGAATAAACAGCTGCAGGAGGCAGTGGTCCAGGCGAGAAAAGCCAATGCGGCCAAAAGCAATTTTTTGTCCAGAAT
>JBNMJG010000211.1:0-3194 GCA_050873705.1 Coprococcus sp.
AGGTGAATAAAGCCACAGGCTTAGATTTGAGGGTATTTGAAGACGCCATTACCTTTGAGATTGCGCTGATGGTTGTGCGTTATATGAATTACATGGAAAGAAAGCATTATTAATTTCGTCCATGAAAAAAAGTGATTTAATGATGAAACTTTGCATTTTTACTTAAAATTTGTAAAGTGTGCTTGAAATTGTCGGGCTTACATAGTAAAATGTGTATAGTATACACAAGGTTTGTATGCGATACAATTTACGTGTTAAAAATGTAACAATGAGGTGCATATTTTGAACAGCAAATGGAGAAAAAGACTTGGCGCATGGGCGTTTCTGATATTGTTTGTTTTTCAGTTAACAGCGTGTCAGCAAGTCACAGGGCAGAGCAGTACCTCAGATGACGGGACAGCTTCTTCCTATATATTTACGATGGGAACCGTTTTTGACATCAGAGTGTTTGCAGATGATGCCGATGATGTTATGCAGCAGGCGGAACAGGCAATCTATGGATGTGACAAACTTCTTTCCTGGAGGGAAGAAGGGTCATTAGCTTACAAGTTTAATACGGAACATCAGGCAGATATGTCTGAGATCAAGGAAGTGCTGGAAGATGCACTCCGGGTCAGCAAAGATAGTCAGGGCGCATTTGATCTCACTGTTTTACCGCTTTCACAGCTTTGGAACTTTGACAGGTTCGGGGACAGTGATTTTGATGTGTCAACCATGGAGGTCCCTGACCAGGCAGACATCAGTGCAGCAATGAAGAAGGTGGATTATACACAGCTTCATTATGATGATGCCACAGGTATTCTTTCAACAGATAATCCGGATATCCAGATTGAGCTCGGTGCCATCGGCAAGGGATATGCCATTGAGCAGGCGAAGGAGATACTGACATCTTCAGACGCATCCGGCGGCATGATATCTGCCGGAAGTTCTATTTATGTCTATGGAAAGAAAGCAGACGGCAATTCGTTTAGGGTAGCATTGAGAGATCCCCGTGGGGATGAGAACTCGGCGATCGGTGTGCTGACATTGTCAGACACCACGATTTCTACATCCGGTGACTATGAACGCTATTTTGAGAAGGATGGCGTGAGATATCATCATATATTGGATCCGCGGACCGGTTATCCGGCAGACAGCGGGCTGATGCAGGTTACGATCATCTGCGATGACAGTGTGATGGGAGATGCTTTATCCACAGCATGCTTTGTGCTGGGCCTGGATGAAGGCATGAAGCTGGCGGAAAAATATGGTGTTGATGCGATTTTTGTTGATACAGACAAGAATATCTGGTACAATAACCCGGATGTCCTGAACAGCTTCGAATTTACAGGCAAAGATTCAGGATATGTTTTAAATGAATATAATCAGGCTCACAGTTAAGGCTGTGGACTGGTTTATATAATAAAGTTTTGCGGACGCAAGTCCAAAAATATCTAGAGGAGGATTCAAATGGCAAAACAATCAAGTGGACTTCTTGGCAGTTTAGGATTTGTTAAAAGCCCTGGAGCACCCGTACCTCACAGAAAACATACCAGTGCTTGTGAGACAGTTGAGATGCCGGTACCGGCAACTGTAACTATCGTTATGTCACAGCACATTGGTGCGCCTTGTACACCATGCGTTAAAGCAAAGGATCAGGTGTTTGTAGGTACGCTTGTGGGAGAAAGCACTGCATTTATGTCAGCGCCGATACATTCCAGCGTGTCAGGTACAGTCAAAAAAATTGACACAGTTTTAATGCCGAATGGTACAAAGGCACAGGCAATCGTCATCGATACAGATGGTGAACAGACTGTTGACCCGGCTATTCAGCCACCAGTAGTGAATTCAAAAGAAGAATTTATTGAAGCTGTTAAACAGTCAGGTCTTGTAGGTCTTGGTGGTGCCGGTTTCCCTGCACATATCAAGTTAAATCCTAAAGACAAGATTGAATATCTCTGCATCAATGCGGCAGAATGTGAACCTTATATCACAGCCGATGTCAGAGAGATCATGGAGAACCATGAGAACGTTCTTTACGGTATCAGCCAGGTTATGAAATATGTCGGTATCGACAAGGCTTTAATCGGTATCGAAGACAACAAGCCTGAAGCAATCAAGCTGATGCAGGAGAAGACAGCACAGATGAGCAATGTTGAAGTTGTGACATTACCTTCACGTTATCCACAGGGTGCTGAGAAAGTTCTTATTGAACAGTGTACAGGACGTCAGGTGCCTCCTGGCAAACTGCCATCCGATGTGGGATGTATCGTTATGAACGTTGCATCTGTAGGTTTCCTCGGCGGTTATCTGAAGAATGGTATTCCTTTGACAACAAAGCGTGTCACTGTTGATGGTTCTGCAATTACAGAAGCTAAGAACGTCAGAGTTCCGATCGGTGCTCCGATTAAAGATATTATTGCATTCTGCGGCGGATACAAAGGTACACCGGCAAAACTGATCAGTGGTGGTCCTATGATGGGTACTGCATTGATGACCGATGATTTCCCTGTTCTGAAACAGAACAATGCTTTCCTTGCTTTCGATGAAGCAGAAGCTAAATCTCTTGAACCAACAGCATGTATCAGCTGTGGTCGCTGCGTTAATGCATGTCCTATGAATCTGATGCCTACAAAGCTTGAGGCAGCTACAATCTACAAGAGAGTAGACGACCTGAAGACATACAGCGTCATGACATGTATGGAATGCGGCTGCTGTGCATTCGTATGTCCAGCAAACAGGAAACTCGTTCAGTCTATGAGAATTGGTAAATCCATTCTTCGTAATGCAGGAAAGTAGGTGTACATAATGGATGGTAAATTAATTGTTTCTTCATCCCCTCATATTTCGAGTCCGGTGAAAACAAAGAATATTATGCTTGATGTTATCATCGCATTGATTCCTTCTTTGATTGCATCAATTTATTTCTTCGGACCGAGAGCTGCTGTTATTACAATCGTTTCAGCAGCAACTTGAGTAATCGCTGAGTATATCTGCCGTAAAGTCATGAAGCGTGAGCAGACAATCGGCGATCTCAGTGCAGTGGTTACCGGTATTCTTCTGGCATTCAACCTGCCTTCAAGTGTACCGATCTATGTTCCGATCATCGGCGGTCTGGTAGCCATCGTTATGGTTAAACAGATGTTTGGTGGTCTTGGCCAGAACTTTGTTAACCCGGCTCTGCTGGCTCGTATCATTCTGATGAACTCCTTCCC
>JBNMJG010000212.1:0-3194 GCA_050873705.1 Coprococcus sp.
TATTCTTAAACAGTATAGCATGGGTGCTATACGATTTCAACAAAAAGTGCTAAAATATAAGTGGTTTGAATTAGCGAGAATGACGGCGTGTATGTATATAAAAACAAAAATTTAACAAATGTTGTTAAAAACTTACTAAACTCAATGTAAAAAACAGGTTGATTATTATGAAAAATAATGGTATGCTGTCATAAGAAAGCAAATATGTGTTTTTTTAGCAGGACAATTGGCCTGTCATTATCACTATTAGGTATGAAAAGAAGGAGGGATTCTTTTGGCTTCAAATAAGAAAACAGTACCATTCTATGGTACAGAAGAGCAGAAAGAACAATTGCTGAAAGTCATCCAGGAACTCAGAGATGAGAAGGGATGTCTGATGCCGATCATGCAGAAAGCGCAGGATATTTATGGTTATCTTCCGATTGAGGTTCAGAAAATTATTTCTGATGAACTGGGTGTGCCCCTTGAGAAGATTTATGGTGTGGCAACATTTTATTCATGGTTTAACTTAAATCCTAAGGGCAAGTATGAGATCTCCGTCTGTCTTGGCACGGCATGCTATGTTAAGGGCTCCGGAGATATTTACAATAAGCTCATGGAGAAGCTTGATATTGCAGGTGGTGAATGTACACCGGATGGTAAGTTCTCACTGGATGCCTGTCGTTGTGTCGGTGCCTGTGGTCTTGCCCCGGTCATGATGGTCAATGGTGAAGTTTATGGCCGACTGACTGTGGATGACATTGATGGTGTATTGGGGAAATATAACTAGTCATGATGCCTGAGATAGCGTTGAATGTATTGGACATTGCCCAGAATTCCGTGAGAGCGGAGGCTTCACTGATACAGATTTCAGTGAAGGTGGATGAAGCGGCGGATACGCTGACGATTATCATAGAGGATAATGGCTGCGGTATGACGGCAGAACAGACTGCCCGAGTCACAGATCCGTTCTTTACAACCCGCACAACCCGCAAGATCGGCTTGGGAGTCCCGTTTTTCAAGATGGCTGCCGAGAGTACGGGAGGCAGTTTTTCCATTCAGTCTGAACCCGGTGTCGGGACGAAGGTCACAGCGGTATTCGGTTTATCCCATATTGACAGGATGCCCCTTGGTGATATGAATGGAACCATTTATACATTGATTACATTTAACACGCAGATAGATTTTTTATATACATATACGTTTAATCAGCGTTCCTTTACGCTGGATACGAGAGAATTTAAAAATATTTTAGAGGGTGTACCGCTGAATAATCCTGAAGTATCGGAGTATATTCGTCAATTTCTTAACGAAAACAGTCATGAAGTTGACGGCGGTGCAGTTGTATAGAATGAGGAGGAGACAGCATGAAATCACTTGCAGAATTGAAAGCTATTCGTGACAGAATGCAGGGTGAAGTGAATATGAGAGAGGATGACAATTCCAATCATATTCGTGTGGTTGTCGGTATGGCAACATGTGGTATTGCCAGCGGCGCAAGACCGGTGCTTAATAAGTTAGCTGAAGATGTTCAGGCAAAACATCTGGACAATGTTGTTGTTACACAGACAGGTTGTATCGGATTATGCCAGTATGAACCGATTGTAGAAGTTTATGAACCTGGTAAAGAAAAAGTTACATATATCAAGATGACACCGGAGAAAGCTGATGAAGTGGTAGAACAGCATCTGATCCGCGGTCAGGTTCTCGGCAAATATACATTAAGCTCAACAAATTTATAGGAGGTAGACAGCTATGTATCGTTCCCATGTATTAGTTTGCGGCGGCACCGGATGTACATCCTCCGGAAGTGAGACGCTGATCAGCCTTCTTCAGGAAGAACTGAAGAAGAACGGATTAGAGAATGAAGTAGCCATTGTTAAGACAGGATGTCATGGCTTATGTGCACAGGGCCCTGTTATGGTTATTTATCCTGATGCAACATTTTATTCAATGGTTAAACCGGAAGATATTCCTGAAATCGTCAGTGAACATCTGTTAAAAGGACGTGTTGTTAAGCGTTTATTATATGTAGAAGACGGCGGCAAAGCCAAAGCACTGAAGGATACAGATTTCTATCGTCTGCAGCACAGAGTTGCCCTTAGAAACTGCGGTATCATCAATCCTGAGAGTATCGATGAATATATCGGTACAGGCGGATATGAAGCCCTTGGCCGTGTATTGACAGAGATGAGCCCGGATGATGTTATTGAGACAATCCTTGCCAGTGGTTTGAGAGGCCGTGGCGGTGCCGGATTCCCGACAGGTATGAAGTGGACATTCGCTTCAGGCAACAGAGGCAATGTTCAGAAATATGTCTGTTGTAATGCCGATGAAGGTGACCCGGGTGCATTCATGGACCGTTCCGTTCTGGAAGGTGACCCGCATGTTGTTCTGGAAGCAATGGCCATCGCAGGCTATGCAATCGGTGCTTCTCAGGGTTATATCTACGTTCGTGCTGAATACCCGATCGCTGTTGAGCGTCTGAATATCGCCATCAAGCAGGCAAGAGAATACGGTCTGTTGGGCAAGAACATTTTCGATTCAGGATTTGATTTTGATATTGATTTAAGACTTGGTGCCGGTGCTTTCGTCTGTGGTGAGGAAACAGCCCTCATGACATCCATCGAAGGCAACAGAGGCGAGCCAAGACCAAGACCGCCATTCCCGGCTGTTAAAGGTCTTTTCGCAAGCCCTACAATCCTGAACAATGTTGAAACATATGCGAATATTCCTCAGATCATCCTGAACGGCGCTGAATGGTTTGCATCTATGGGTACTGAGAAGTCCAAAGGTACAAAGGTCTTCGCTGTCAACGGCAAGATCAACAACACAGGTCTTGTAGAAGTTCCTATGGGTACAACACTTCGTACCATCATCGAGGATATCGGCGGCGGTATTCCGAACGGCAAGAAGTTCAAGGCTGCTCAGACAGGCGGTCCTTCCGGCGGTTGTATTCCTGCAGAACATATGGATATTCCGATCGATTATGATAACCTGATCAGCATTGGTTCCATGATGGGTTCCGGCGGTCTGATCGTTATGGATGAAGATACTTGTATGGTAGATATTGCCAAGTCCTTCCTGGAGTTCACTGTAGATGAATCCTGCGGTAAGTGTACACCTTGCCGTATCGGTACAAAACGTCTGTATGAGATGCTTGATAAGATCACAAGAGGTGAAGGTACTCTGGAAGATCTTGATAAGATGGAAGA
>JBNMJG010000213.1:0-3175 GCA_050873705.1 Coprococcus sp.
GCCTGGGTCTCAGCGGAGCAGGCCAGAGAAGCGTCACCGCCGAGGTACTGGTTAGTGACAGTTTCAAGAGCAACCATATCGAAATCCTCGTTCATACCGTAGCGGGTGATCATGGCGCGGGCAAGACGTGTTGCCTGCTCGATATCATTGGAAGCACCGGTTGTAACAGATCCGAAGATGACTTCTTCTGCAGCACGGCCGCCTGTGAAAGTGGCGATCTTGTTCTCGATTTCTTCCTTGCTCATCAGATAATGATTGCCTTCATCAACCTGCATGGTGTAACCGAGAGCACCGGAAGTTCTCGGAATAATGGTGATCTTCTGAACCGGTGCGGAATCGGTCTGCTTGGCAGCAACCAGAGCATGTCCGATCTCATGGTAGGAAACAATGAGCTTCTCTTTGTTTGTAAGAATAGCATTCTTCTTCTGGTAACCGGCGATGACAGTTTCAATACTTTCTTCAAGGTCCGCCTGAGTTGCAAAACGTCTGTTGTCACGAACGGCACGAAGTGCGGCTTCATTGACAATGTTCGCCAGCTCGGCACCGGAAGCACCGGAAGCCATACGGGCGATCTTGTTGAAATCAATATCATCTGAAAGACGGATCTTCTTGGCATGAACCTTCAGAATCTCTTCACGGCCCTTTAAGTCAGGCAGTTCGACAGGTACACGTCTGTCAAAACGTCCCGGACGGGTCAGGGCAGGGTCCAGAGATTCAGGTCTGTTAGTAGCAGCCAGAATAATAACACCGGTATTGCCTTCAAAACCATCCATCTCAGTCAGCAGCTGATTCAGAGTCTGTTCACGTTCGTCGTTGCCGCCAATCTGGCCGTCACGTTTCTTGCCGATGGCATCAATTTCATCGATGAAAACGATACAAGGCGCTTTCTCTTTGGCCTGTTTGAAAAGGTCACGGACCTTGGAAGCACCCATGCCGACGAACATCTCAACAAATTCTGAACCGGACATGGAGAAAAACGGTACATTGGATTCGCCGGCAACAGCCTTGGCAAGCATTGTCTTACCTGTTCCGGGAGGGCCTACAAGGAGAATACCCTTCGGCATAGAAGCACCGATCTCTTTGTATTTGTTCGGGTTATGGAGATAATCAACGATTTCAGTCAGATTCTCCTTGGCTTCATCTTCACCGGCAACATCGGAGAATTTGATGCCTTCGGTGGACTTCACATAGATCTTGGCATTGCTCTTGCCCATACCAAACATCATAGAGTCTTTGCCGCCGCCCATCTTGTTCATGAGTTTCTTGGACATATACTGACCAAGGGCAAAGAAAACAACCAATGGAAGAATCCATGTGAGCAGGAAACTTACCAGTGGTGACATCTGTTCAATGATCTCACTGGAGAATTCTGCACCGGATTCGTAGAGTCGTTCTGTACGGTTTGGATCATCCATCAGACCTGTTTTGTAAATCTGGGATTCATCCTTGTTGGTGAAAACAATCTGGTTGCTTTCTATCTCAACCTTACCGATCTCCTTCTTCTCTGTCATGCTGATGAAGGTACCGTAGTCAACTTCCTTGACACTGCGCTGCTGTATTAGCGGTACGATCAGTGTATTGAGAACAATGAGGATGAGCAGAACGATTGTATAATAGTAAAACCAGTTCTTTTTTGGGGTTTTGACTTCATTCATAATATTCGGCCTCCTTATAATGTATGTTTCTTTTAATTCTAAATTATACCATTATTTGAAAAAATATACCATGCACAATCTCTTATAAATCTGTTTAATAATTAAAAATATGAAGAACTGCAGATAATATTTTTATTAAATCTTTGGTTGACGGGAGAAACAATAGCATGCATACTATTGGTAAGGGTTGCAGAAAAATAATGGGGGAATGATATGCGATTAATGTTATCTTATCTCAAGCGCTATAAGGGGCTTGTTTTTTTAAACTTTATTTCGGTTTTCGGGTTCGCACTGACGGAGTTGGGAATTCCGACAATTATCTCCAAAATGGTGGACGGCGGTGTAGCCGGCGGAGACAGAGAATATCTGATGAAAATGGGCGGACTGATCGTTTTGATCTCAATTGTAGGTATTCTTGGAACAGTTGTACTTGGTTATTGCGGTGCCAGAATTTCTACAGCAGTGACTTGTGATATAAGAAATGATCTCTTTGAGAAGGTTCAGAGTTTTTCACATCGTGAGATGAATCAGCTGGGTGTGTCTTCGTTGATTACAAGGACAAGCAATGATGCACTGCAGATTATGAACTTCATGAACATCATTTTGAGAACAGCTATGCTGACACCGGTGATGATCGTCATCAGTTTTACACTGATCATTATGTCATCCGTCCGATTATCTCTGGTCATTGCAGCGACGGTGCCTTTTATTATTCTCGGCGTTGTACTTGTGGCAAAGATTTCAGGGCCCATCAGTGAACGTCAGCAGACTGCACTGGATGGACTGAACCGTATATTCAGGGAGAATCTCACCGGTATCAGGGTCATTCGTTCTTTTAACAATGATGCCCGGGAGACGGAACGTTTTGGTGAACAGAATCAGGAATTTACCAATCAGTCCAAGAAACTGTTTACATTGATGAGTTCCACGGAGCCTTTATTTTTCCTGTTAATGAATATTGCGGCGATCGCTATCTATTTTATTGCAAGCCAGATGATCAATCAGAGTACACTGCAGGTAGGACAGCTGATGGCGTTTATGGAATATCTTTTTCATGCCATGTTTTCGGTTATGCTGTTCTGCCTTGTATTTATGATGTATCCCCGTGCCAATATTTCTGCCAAACGTATTGAAGCGGTGATGAATATGACACCGGATATTCTGGATGAGATTTCTGAGGAAAAGGCGGTTTCTGATATCGGAGAGCATATAGAAGAAGTTGTGTTTGACCATGTGGATTTCTGTTATCCTGATGGTGAGGAAGCGGTCCTGAAAGATATTTCGTTTACGGCAAAGGCAGGGGAGACACTGGCGATCATCGGAAGTACCGGATCCGGCAAGAGTACGCTGATCCAGCTGATCCCGAGATTTTATGATGTGACCGGCGGCCGTGTGCTGATCAATGGTGTGGATGTCAGACAGATGAACAGTCATGAGCTGCGTGAACATATCGGCTTTGTTGCCCAGAAAGCCAATCTGTTCAGCGGAACCATTGAAGAAAATATCCGTTTCGGACGGGA